>DATCZR010000044.1:0-9989 GCA_036525835.1 Cyclobacteriaceae bacterium | reverse complement strand
CTTGGCTAAGATTTAAAATACGTTGGTAGCCAATTTCGTTTTCCTGCAGTTTTGAAATCCGATCCATCACCCGTCTATCGGGGTCTGGCAAGCTCCTTGACCTCACGTCCATCATGCTGCCGGGCTGAAAGGCATTGAAATAGAGATGGTAATATACTTTTGAGAGCGTATCACCCGAGTTGTTGTGATAAACCAATTTCTGATCTCCGGTGATTTTGTGCGTCTTGGTGTCCAGGTTCACATTCATGGTGTATTCAACGCGCTGCTGCCAACGGAAATCCTGAGCAAGGAGTGATGCGGATGTAGCAATTAATAGCAGGGGTAGCAGGAACATTTTCATCAACAGTGAATTAGCTTGTAAAATATCAAAAGCAAGGTAGTTTGACAAGGGAGAATAGAGACTGGATGCTGGTTCCTGGCATTCAGATTCCGGAAAACCTACCACATAACATGGATAATAGACCAACTAAATTCAAAACTGTCACCCATTACCTTTGTATGGTAGAACAAACTTAATTTTTTGTTTATTATGAACTGGATTCAAATGGTAGGTCATGCTGGCGCCTTATTAACCAGCATCACCTTTATACCTCAATTGCATAAGGCATGGACCAGCAAGAGCGTGGGGGATTTGAGCATCGCTATGATGGTCATTGTTTTTCTGTCCAATTTGGTGTGGATTGTTTATGGCGTTACACTAATGTTATGGCCGGTGATTCTGGCCAACACAGTAGTAGCAGTGGTTAGTTTTGTGTTGATATACTTCAAATTTGCTTTTAAAAAGTCCACCTTCAAGTAACCTGAATCCAGTATCCTTAATGGTTATTTGAACCTAAAATAACGGGTGATACTCGCAGAAAGGTAGCCACTATTTTCCAATCCTAATTCTTCCCCAGCAAGTGCTTTAGGGATGTTGTAGGTGTAGGCGATGAGAAAATTCCAATTAGCCAGAGAGATGCTTATCGGTGTGGTGAAAGAGTAATTCATCACACCAAAGAGTGTTTCTTTAGAGGTGTAATACAAGTCAAGTCCATTCCGGATTCTGATGAGGGCGCCAGCCAGGGTTTTGGCATAAGGGATATACTCCTCCTGTTGCTCAGATCCAATTAACAGGTTGAAAGAAGGATAAAAAAGAATGCGGTTAATGTTTCTCCAGTTCCTTTTTTCAAAATTGAGCATGACACCAGGTAGAATACGATGCCCCACTTTTTCGCCAAACAGAAATGTATAATCCAGTCGAAGGGTGAGTGGTTTCACATCGATGAAGTTGGATATCCCCACGCTGTTCTTATAACTGATCGTTACATCTTCACCAAAATCGGAATATAGGAATCGACTATACTCTCCCAGGAAGGACCATTTCGGTGAGATTATACCAATGTAACCGGCAGATAGAATGGTAAGGTAATATTTGGGATCATACTCCGTGCTCCAATACCCGGAGGCATCGAAATACGCACCACTTTTGTGATAATAGGATACACCAGGAGAAAGTCCAAATTGACTGATCCCCAATGATCTGTTGTTGGATGCTGCGTTGCTGTTGTAACCAATCCGCATGGCCAACTGAGATTTGCTTCGCAGCTCAGTTTCCTGAAGCAAACTGTCAATCATGTTAAATATTGCCAGAGAATCTTCGAAAGAAAAGAATTCATTGAGATCGTCAAGGTCAACGTCATTGAGCAGCGAATCGGCGGGTTGCGGCTGTTGTGCGGCAACCGTACCAACAGATAGAATGGCTACCAGTACAATGACTAATCGATTCAAAACGAGGTTGGTTTGTGAAATCAGTTATTGCCTTTTCGATCTTTCAACTGCTGATTTCTGTCTCTAAAATTTTCTTTTCGCTGTTGCAGGTCTCTTCGCTGTTGAAGCTGGTTGAGAATCATACGCTGGAATTCTTTTTCAGCATTTCTTAAGTTCAATATTTGTTGAGCGGAAATTACATCCATCATTCTGCGGGAATAATCTTTCTCCAAATCAAGTTGACGCTGCTTTATCTTTAAGCCCAACTCTACAAGTGCTCTTTGCTTTTCAGGGTCTTTGTTATCAGGACCCGTTTCACGCTGTGCATTTCTGAATTCCCCAATTAATTCTCCTCTCTTTCGAGTGAACTCCCGGTATACAGGCCAGAATCTTTCTGCCTGCTCGGGTGTAAGCCCTAACCTTTCAGAAATCAATCCGATGCGGGCAGCTTCAATTCGCTCTCGCGCCTTTGGATCTTGATTCATTCTTTCCTCATCCTGTGCCCAAACTGCAAGGGGAGCAAGCATCAACAGCACCATCAAAAATTTACCAATGAGTTTCATTTGTGTAGCGTTTATATTTCCAAAAGCAGGTCGTCTGCATATTCTTGTAAAAGTTCGTTGTCAAATTCAGGATAAAGAATCTCGTCATTCAAGGCGTTGATATCTTCATCGCTAAGGTCGACCAGGTCTAATAGTTCGTCCGTTGTAAAATCACTCTCGACCAGATAATAAGTAAGTTCTTCAGTACTAACGGAAGCCAATAATTCATCCGGGTTTCCTTGTGGAGCGCTTGGCCTTAATATTAAAAACAGGGCAATCACTATGGCCAAAAGAGGAACCGCATACCTGAGCACCAATCCAAAAGATGGAAAAGGAAAGCTAGACTTGCTTTTTTCAGCAATCCGGGATTGTATGATGCCCGGCAATTCGTCAAAATAGCCCTCTGGAGTCTCAAATATGTTCTTTTTAGGTATGTCTTCCAGACGTTTCATTATCCCTTTGATAGTTAAATTTCCAAATAGTTTAATCTGTAGTCAAAAATTCCTCGATTTTCTTGGTTGCATGATGAAAACTGGCTTTCAAGGCCCCCACGCTGGTTTTAGTGATCTCAGCCATCTCCTCGTAAGTCATGTCATCATAGTATTTCATATTGAATACAAGCCGCTGTTTATCAGGTAAAATCAGCAGGGCTTTTTGCAGTTTCTTTTGAATATCATCGCCACTCAAGTGGGGTGCTGAATCAATTTTTCGAGATAGTTCCTTGCTCACGTCCTGAAGCGGAAGAAAAAACCTGCGCTTTTTCTTTTTTAAGAAGGAGAGGCATTCATTAGTGGCGATTCGATAAATCCAGGTGTAGAGTTGGGAGTCTTCCCGGAATTGGTCTATGTATTTATGAATTTTAATGAAGACTTCCTGCGTCACATCGTTAGAGTCGTCATGGTCGATCAGCATTTTCCTTACGTGGAAATAGACCCTTTTTTGGTACGCGCGCACCAATAGGTTAAACCCGTAACTTCTCGTTTCCGGATTTCGAATCTTTAATAGCAGGTCGGTATCTTCCAAGGCGCAATATTAACTGCTGTTAGAGTCTAACCAAGTCTCAAGGTTTAATTTATAAACTTAAAATGACTTTATGTAGTCTACTAGCAGCTCAAGCTGCTCTTTAGAGTGTGCAGGAAAATTGGCAAATCGCAGTCGTTTTCCTCTGTGCTTACCATATCCTTCACCGGCCTCAATACCTTTATCCAGAAGGTATTGACTTAATTTTTCCGTGTGATTCCCTGATTCCGCTATAATTACGGTTGGTGACTGAAATAATTCTTCCTTAACAAAGGATTCTAATTTACTGTGGTTCTTCAACTCTTGATAAAGAATCGTGGCTTTGTATTCCGTTTCTTTCCTGATGGTATTGATTCCTCGCCTCAACATATCTTCTGCGATTTTTCCCAACACATAGATAGCAATGCTATTGGGAGTTTCAGGTGTCTGATGGTTCAGCCCATTCTTCAAATAATTGGGAAGCGTATGATGTGTGCCGATGGAATGTCCTTTGCTTAATAAAGCTTCAGACTTGGCAATACAAGCATCATTCACAATCCACACCCCAAGACCGGGTGGCATGCCAAATCCTTTTTGCACAGAGAAGTAAACGGAATCAATTTGGGTATAGTCAAAATCTACATTAGGTAGGGAAGAGACAGCATCTACGCACAGTAAGGCCTTGGGATTCTTTTCCTTCATTCCATAGATAAATGACAACGGTAAAGATACACCCGTGCTGGTTTCGTTGTGGGTGACGCCAATTAGCTCGGTGTCTAAAGCAACCGGTTGTGAAAAGCCTCTTCCATCCTCTACTTTAATTATTTCCGCATTCTTCTTTAATTGCTGTGATGCCAGAAAGAACTTCTCCGAGAATGCACCATTTACAAAATGGGTAGACTTCTCATCCACACAATTTTGAATTAACCTTTCCCATATTTCAGTAGCCGATGCTGCAAAGAAAATATGATGAGAGGAAGGGATGGATAGTAATTCGCGTAAGTGGTGCTGTGTCTCTTTGTAGATTTCTCCGAATTGCTTGCTTCGGTGAGATATTGATGGAACACGAAGTTTAAATGCACTTCTGGTATGATCTTCAGCAGTAAAATAAAGCTGGGAAGGGCCGGGAGAAAAGGTTATCATGATTATAGAAACGCAAATGTAATGGTTCTGTTTAATAGCTGTTGGCTACGAAAAAAATACTTTTTATTCAAGTCTCCATGTCATCTTCTTTGCTATACATTTGTGTTAATAAATACCCACTCGGATTTGGGACACGTTTGTGGAACCTAACGTTAAAAACAATACCGAGTAATGTTTTACACCAAAATCAGGCCTCACCCTGTGTTTGACACAGGGCCTTGTTCAACGATTTATCGTGGGGAGGATAACAGTGGAAGGTTGCGGTGCTGGAACATCTCAAAACTTGTCATATTGGGGTTCCAAAACACCCTTCCGAGTCCAGTGGGTTTTTATTTTTTTAATTTAGCTTGCCACTGCAGTATTTGCAGAACTTCGCGTCCTTATCGTGCCCCTCTTTCAGGCAATGGGGACAAACTTCAGTTGTTACAATTTTATTCTTTTGAAATGCCATTTCGGCTGTTACTATTCCAGTGGGAATGGCGATGATTCCATAACCCAATATCATAATGACTGATGCGATGGCCTGTCCTAATGGGGTATGAGGAGCAAGGTCACCGTAGCCAACAGTAGTCAGTGTGACAATGGCCCAGTAGATGCTAATAGGTATGTTGGTGAATCCGTTTTCTTTGCCTTCAACAATAAACATGAGTGTGCCAGCAATTATTATGGAGGTAACAACTGTAACCAGGAAAACAACAATTTTATGTCTGCTTGCTTTTAGGGCACTTGCGAGCACCTGTCCTTCTCCTACAAACCTGGCGAGTTTGAATACCCGGAAGACCCGAACCAACCGAATGCTTCGAATGATCAACAACGCATGAGCACCTGATAACACCAAACCCAAGTAAGTAGGCAAAATGGAAAGCAAATCAACGATGCCGTAGAAGCTATAAATATATTTCTTCTTTTTGGGTACAACCCACACCCTAAGCAAATACTCTGCTGTAAAAATGAGCGTAAATACCCATTCTAAAATGTAAAGTAGAGAACCAATTGAAATCTTTATCCAGTCCACGCTCTCCAGCATGATCACGATAACGCTGAGAATAATGCAGATGATGAGGGCAACGTCAAAACCTTTTCCAAGAGGTGTTTCTGCCTCAAAAATGATATCGTAAATTCTTTTCTTAAGTCCTTCGTTTTTCTCTTCGGCCATGAACGCTAATATAGTACGCGGAATTTTATAGTATGATCAATTGCACGCATTTCTTTGATCAACTCTTTGTCGTAGTCCTTGTTGATGTCTGTGATTACATACCCGATATGCTCTGTGGTTTTCAAATACTGTCCTGCAATATTGATGTCGTTGTTGGCCAGGGCAGAGTTGATTTTAGCTAATACTCCTGGTACGTTGTCATGGATGTGAATCAGTCGGTGAGCATTTTCCAAAATAGGGAGAACCAGATTTGGGAAATTGACACTCTGACTGGTGCTGCCCGTATTGATGTAGTCTGATAATTTGGTAGGAACAAAATGGGCAATATTTTCCTGAGCCTCTGAAGTGCTTCCTCCGATGTGTGGGGTTAAAATGGTGTTTGGCAATCCGCGCAGTTCAGAAACGAATTCCTCCTGGTTGCTGAGCGGCTCTTGCTCAAATACGTCAATACCGCAGCCAGCCATGTTGCCGTTGAGTATATTTGCTCTAAGGGCTTTCACATCTACAATATGCCCACGGCTGAGATTGATGAGAATAACACCTTTCTTCATCAAAGCGAATTCTTCATGGCCAATCATGTTTTTATTAGAGTCGCGTCCGTCTACATGCAATGAAACCACATCGGCAATCGAGCAAAGCTCTTTTAAACTTTTGCATTTGGTGGCATTGCCAAGCGCAAGTTTCTCCTCAATGTCGTAATAAAAAACTTTCATGCCCAGGCTTTCCGCCAGTACAGAAAGTTGGGAACCAATGCTACCATAACCGATAATGCCCAGGTTCTTACCCCGGATTTCGTAACTGCTTGTTGCAGATTTATCCCACTTGCCCTCATGCATTTTGGCAAACTTGTCAGGCAGGTTCCGCATCAGCATGATGATTTCAGCAATGGCGAGTTCTACGACTGATCTTGTGTTGCTAAAAGGGGCATTAAAAACGGCAATGCCTTTTTTAGCTGCAGCTACCAGGTCAATCTGATTGGTACCAATGCAGAAAGCGCCAATGGCCATCAGTCGATTCGCATTTTCCAGGACTTTAGCTGTTACCTGAGTCTTGGATCTTATACCAAGTATAGATACGTTGATTATCTTTTCGCACAATTCATCTTCGGTCAATCCAGCTGGATAAACCTCAACGCTGAAACCTTCCTCTTTCATGAGTTTTACCGCGGCAGGATGCACGCTTTCTAATAACAACACATTAATCCTGTTCTTGGGGTAGGAGATAGCTGTATTTAAGTTATTGAGGTAAAGAAACTCATCCAGACTGGGTGTGATGTGATCTGCTTTCTTCAGGATGTTATTCCGCTCTACATTTTCAGTAAAGGCAAAAAACTTGTTGGCGAGCCCAGAGTGTTTTATTTCATAATCAGTATATCCGTCACCCACTACATACACATCACCAGGAAGGTTTAGTCTTTTCAGTTGTTCTACTTTTCCATTATTGGAAGACAAAGGGTTTTCTTCATCAAAGCCAATGACTTCCCCTTTTTCGTTGAATTGAAACTGGTTGGCAAAGATGTTTTCTTTCGCTACACCAAATTCGGTAACAATGGGATCAATAAAGGCATGAAACCCATTGGAAATAATATATACGTGGCCGGCATTTTCTTCAAAAAACTTTCTGTTGCGCTTGAATGATTCAGAAACCTTGTCCCGAAGAGAAACCACAAGTTGCTCAAGATGACTTCGGTTGGGGGATAATAATTCGAGGCGCTGTTTTAATGATTCTCGGAAAGACAAAGTGCCTTCCATTCCCTGATTGGTAAGGTCCTCGATCTGTTTCTTGATAGCTTTTTTGTCGGGATGGTCTTTTAAAGAAATATCAGCGAGGGCATCAAAAGCTTCTACTTTGGTAAAGGTGCTATCGAAATCGATTACGAAATACTTATTGGGCTTCATGTAGCGAAAAGTAAGGCGCAAAGGTAATAAAGTCCCAAGTCAATAATAATTGGTCACCAGGGATTAGTCATTTATCAGCAATGAATACCCACCGGAGATTAGTTATTGGCTGCTATCCAACCACTTAATCATGTTTGCAGCATATTCCTTTATGTCATCCCGCGTTTGTCTAAAAGCTTCCATCACCTGTGGTTCACTTCCTGTTGCCTTAGCTGGGTCAGGGAAATTGTGATGAAGCCGCTTTGCTTTGCCCGGAATATACGGACAGTTCTCTTTTGCGTGATCACATACCGTCAGGATGATATCAAAAGCAATCGACTGGTATTCATTTACATGATTAGAAGTGTGTTTTGAAATATCGACACCATCTTCTTTCATTACAGCTACCGCTTTTGGATTTAGTCCGTGCGTTTCGATACCAGCGCTATAAACTCTTATTTTTCCTTCCCCCAATTTCTCCAGGTATCCGTGCACCATTTGACTGCGACATGAGTTTCCTGTGCAAAGAACCAATAGATTTAACATGCGCGTTGAAGATCAAGGTACATGCACACAGCAGAAGCAGGACAGACATGAGCAAATTCTGAAGATCTCTTAATCTCGTCAACTGCAACATTTCTATCGATCAGTTCAAAGCCTATTTTTTCAAAGAAATCTTTAGCAGTTTCTGTAAGCAGGTACAAGCCCTTTAGGCTGCTAAGCTTGCCATGTTCTATTAGGTGATAAGTAATTTTTGATCCCAACTTCTTACCGCGCATCTCCTCTATTATTGAAACTGAACGAAGCAATCCATACTCACCATAAATTTCCATGGCTCCAGTACCAATTAGTTTCTCATTGTCGTAATAGCCTACCAGTAAATGGTTGTCTTTGTCAAGATCTTCAAATGGCAATCCAGCAAGTTTCAGTAAATCCAGAAATTCCCGGAAGCATTCCTGACCGCTAATGACCCGCGGTGTGATGACTGGATAAGAACTAGTTGCAGCAGTCTGGTCCACAGCAGGGTTGTTCATGTTGCTTTTCTCCATATACGGTGATGCTAAATATTCCAATCGATCCTTGTTTGTATTCTATGATCTCAGATTCACTTAAATAGTTTGCCAAGATCTCATCCGGAAGACCTACTTTTTTTTCTTTTTGAATTTTCACATTAGTGAAGCCGGCTTCTTTAATGGCGTTAAGATATTCATCTTTTTGAATGGCTCCTGCTACGCAGCCTGCGTACATTTCAGCGCTTTCTTTCAACGCAATAGGAAGATCACCTACCAATACAATATCAGAAATACTAAAGTGTCCTCCGTTTTTCAAGATCCGAAATGTCTCTTCAAAAGCTCTCCTCTTATTGGGAACCAGATTCATTACACAATTACTCACCACGACGTCAGCTACATTGGCTGTCATGGGAATATTTTCAATGTCTCCGTATCGAAATTCAACATTGTTGAGCCCCAGCTTCTCTGCATTGGTTCTCGCCTTCTGTATCATTTTTTCCGTAAAGTCAACGCCAATCACTTTTCCTGAAACGCCAGTCACAGATCTGGCCACAAACGCATCGTTACCTGCACCAGACCCTAAGTCTACTACGGTATCTCCCTCTTTGATTTGAGCGTATTCGGTGGGAAGCCCGCAACCCAGGCCCAAGTCCGCATCTCTGACATAACCTGCCAGCTTTTCATAGTCTTCTGCCATGATGGCCTCATCAATGGTTGAGCATCCGCTGGTAGCGCCACAACAGCTGGTTTCATTTTGTTCTTTACTTTGATCTACAATGCCACTGTAGGTCTCTTTAATGATTTGTTTGAGTTGTTCGTCAGTTTTCATAAGGGTAAGGGTTACAATTTAGTAAGTTCTGGCTTATCGTAATATTACGATCTATATATTTAAATTTTTTTAGCAGCGGTTTAGGTCAACATAAGAATCGAAAAGTCCATTTAACTTCTTTTGGGCAGCTTTCCAGGCATTCAGATCAATACAATAGCAAACGCTTGGACCTTCTATGTTTCCTTTTATCAGGCCAACCCTCTTCAACTCTTTCAGGTGTTGAGAAACAGTAGATTGAGAAAGGGGAAGTTCTTCCACGATATCTCCGCAAACGCAAGTGGGCTGAGATGCCAGGAACTGGAGTATGGCAATACGTGCAGGATGGCCCAAAGCTTTAGCAAGTGTGGCTAAAGCGTTCTGTGTTTTTGTGAATTCTTCGGTCTTGGTAATACCCATGATTGCTTAATCGTAATATTACGATTTAAGTTTCAGCAATCATTAAAAACTTTCTAATTTTTTCCAAATGGAAGCCTTTTGAGTGCTAATTGGCCATTACTCATCACCAGAATAACATCCTGAAGGGCATTGATGTCTGTCAATGGGTTACCCGGAACGAGGATCATGTCGGCCTCAAAGCCTTTCGCAATGCGGCCCGTTTGTTTCTCCAGCCTGAGGAGTTCGGCCGCAATAGTGGTAGCCGATTGAATGGCTTCAAAATTGGTCATCCCCATGCTTACAAAATGG
>DATCZR010000043.1:0-6719 GCA_036525835.1 Cyclobacteriaceae bacterium | reverse complement strand
ATATGGCAGTTCCATTGCCGACAAAGAGTCAAGCTTTGATAAGGAAGGGTTAAAGAATTATGTGAGTCAGTTGGAAACCAAAAACTATAATGTTGAGATGAAGATTGGATATGGTAACCCAAAGCGGAAAATTCCTGCCATGGTCAAAGAATTTAAAGCTGACCTATTGGTAATGGGCGCACATGGTCATAACCTGATTAAGGATTTGATTTTTGGAACCACGGTAGATACGGTGCGTCATCGAGTTGATATTCCTGTATTCATCGTGAGGGAAAAATAAGTAGGTGTGCTGTAATAAGAAGCCAATTAGTAACTCAACCAGACTAATTTCGTTTATCTCATAAGCTAAAAAATCGCAAGTGATAAGGGTGATAATTTTATCAGATATAAATACCACCGAATGGGTAATGTTGCATACATAATTTCAAACTATACTTAATCACTGGCTGAAAGTCTAATGAATTATAAAATCACTACCGTTATAATACTTCTCAGCATTAGCTGCGTTAACCTGTTTGGTCAGGAAACGGGAACATTACGGGGCACGGTAAGCGATTCTTTATCTTACGAAGCATTGCCCTTTCTCAATATATTTGTTAACAACACTACTCTGGGTACCGCTTCAAATCCAGATGGCACTTTTGAGCTTAAAAACCTTCCTGCTGGCTTTAACGATATCGTATTTAGCTACGTGGGATATGACACACGTATTATTCGATTTCTTGTAACACCGGGAGTTGAAATGAATGTGGGCAACATTGCCTTGCTTCAAAAAAAGTTAGAACTGGCTGAAATTGAAATCATAGACAAGCGAGACAAAGACTGGGAAAGAAAACTGAAGAACTTCGAAAAGTTTTTTCTAGGTGAAAATAACAACTCTGCCAATTGCAAGATTCAGAATCCCTGGGTAATTAACTTTTCAGAAAATTCCTCAAAAACCTCTCTTGAAGCCTCCGCCAGTGAACCCATTGAGATTTACAATTTTGCACTGGGCTACAAAGTGTATTTTTACATGAGCTACTTTGCAGCTGACCCGACGCGCTATCAAATCATTGGCCAGTTCAGATTCCAGGAAGCAGAGCCACTTGATGAAAAGCAGGCGCAACTGTGGAGAAAAAATAGATTAGATACTTACCATGGATCGGAGCGACATCTTTTCAAGTCAATCATAGAAGGAAAATCAGAGGATGAAGGCTTTCGACTTTATGTAGATAAGCCGGGATATAACTCTCCTAATCGCAGTGACATTTTTAGTGTTGAGTTAAATAAATCGATTGAAAGATTTGATCCAAAAGGTAAAGTAGGAAAGCCCGTTGGGCAAAACTATTTTATTATACGCCTCCCTCCCCGCTTAGAAATACATTACGGGAATAGATATGCTACTAAGAAGTATTACAAGGACGTTCCCTTCCAGGTAAGTTGGCTGGAAATAGAAGGAGGAAAGCTAAACGTAAAACCAACAGGTGTGGTTATCAATTCCAGTGACCTGGTAACTTCCGGTGCAATAAGTGCCTCACGTGTGGCCGACTTGCTCCCAGCTGATTATGATCCATACCTGGACTATGGATATGTGAGAATACGGAACCTCCCTACCCTGGTAGGATGGGACAAATACAAGCGCATGCAAGAATTTGTGCATATACAAACCGATAAGTCCTATTACTACCCGGGTGAACGCATCTGGATGCGCGCATTTATGAAATACCGGGATGATGAATTGCTCGATTCATTGAGCAAAGTGTTGTATGTTGAACTCATTGATGAAAAGAAAAATTGCATCGATAGAAAATATTTATCCATAGACAGTGCCAGCGCCTCTGGTTTTTTTAATTTGTCTGATTCGATTCCAAAAGGAAATTATATGCTGCGTGCCTATACCAATTGGATGAGAAATTTCGGCTCAGAGCATTATTATGTTAGCTCCTTACCCATCCTGGCATTGACTGACAAAGTCATTTATCAACAGCCACAATCAGACACTACGAGTTTGGTGGTACACTTTTCGGCCGACAAAGAGATTTATCATACTCGCGACTCCATTGGATTAACCATTGATGTGAGCGATCGAAAAGGAAATACAGTAAAAGCAAACATGGCCGTTTCCGTAACGGATGCGATATTGGTAAAATCAATACCCGGACAGCCGCGCATTACTCATTTTAATATTCCGAAGGAGAACAAACTAGAAAATCCTCAATTCACTATTACCTATCCGCTTGAAACTGGAATTGGTTTCTCCGGCTTTTTTACCGATGACAGAGGCAAGCCTACTAAAACTGAATTTTCAATTGTGCAGCGCGACTTCAATACATTTCTGTCGATGGAAACCAATTCAGCGGGTCGGTTTACTGTTACCGGATTAAACTTTAGTGGCAAACTTAATTTTGGCTTTCAGGCGCTGACGAAAAAAAGAAAACCCTATGGCAATTTCAGCATATCACCTAAGGAATTTGCGAATATCGATAGCTTGGTTGATCGTCTTACTGTGACTACCGTTGATATGAATGAAATACAAGTGCCTATTACCTCTTTCACCGCAGATGCGGACACAAAAGTTCTGGAAGATATTATAATACAGAGTACCTCTTTGGAAGAATATAATCCAATCTCTGCTCCTATTTTCGGCAAACCCGACTATGTAGTGAAAGGAGAAGATTTAAGACAAGTCTTCACAGGGAGTAATTTAATTCAGGCATTACAGGGAAAGGTGCCTGGTTTAAGGGTAAGCTATGGATGGGATGAAAACAATCAAGATACCTACCGGGTGAGGTTACGAGGCGGATCATCAACTATGGGTGTGGGGTTGTCTGGTGTTGAGCCGTTGTTGATTATAGATGGTATTCCATTTGGAGGAGATCCCAGCGTTTCGGTCGCTAACTTTCTTACCAGCATACCTGTGTCCACCGTGGAGAGAGTGGAGGTAATCACCAGTGCGGTGTCGTTGCTGGGTACTAGAGGTGCCAATGGGGCTATTCTTATATACACCAAAAATAGTGGGGTGTATGGAGATGCCAATCCTATTCAGGATGACCCCAACATGCAAACCATTCCCATACAAGGATACCAGGTCAATGAATCGTTTCCAGCTCCTCATCACGGTAAAGGCAATTCAAGAAATTTGTCTACCGATTTGCGCTCAACCATTCATTGGATGCCCAGCCTTACCACAGATACTGATGGCCACGCTACCATTTCATTCTTTGCGGCTGACTTGCAGGGCGTTTACCGGGTAGAAGTGAATGGCATGGCTCAGGATGGTAGGGTTTTCCACAGCGAATACGAAATTAAGATTGAGAATTTGTAGATATATTCGCGCTCAATTGTATCCTTAGTTCAATGAATTCCAAAAGGCTCAGCCTCACTTTAGTTCTTGCGTCATTTTGTTTCAGCCTGCTGGCGCAAGTGAGCGGTATGGTTACCGATTCCAGGTCGGGCAAACCCGTAAAAGAATGTGAAGTATTTATTAATAACTCATCCTTGTCAACGACAACCAACAACGATGGGTATTTTGAACTGTCGGATATCAATATTGGATTTTATGATCTGGTCATCTACCATGAGAAGTATGAAATATTTAAGTCTCCCCTGCAGATCAAACCCAACAAAGCCTACAAACTTAACCTGACGATCGATCCACTTACCGAAAAGATAAAAACTGTCCGGGTAAAACAGGATGAGGAATGGATCAGTAACTTCAATTGGTTCAAACAGGGTTTCTTGGGCGCAAATACCTCCGAATGTACCATCGCAAATGACAAAGCCCTCTCCTTCCAACGAGAAGGATTTCAGTTAAAGGCTTTTGCATCGGAACCTATCATCATTGAAAACAAAGCCCTGGGATACAAGATGAAATATTATTTATACGCTTTTGTTGCCACCGAACAAGAAGCAGATGTACAGGGACTGTTAAAATTTGAATTGCAAACAACACTTGATTATGCACAAGGAAACACCTGGGCACGCAACAGGCAGATCGCCTTTTGGGGATCAGCCAGGCATCTTTTTCAGTCCGTAGCCAATGGTAACTATATGCAACAGGGATTTGAACTGACAGACGACAAAGGCAACGAACTGGAGTCTGAATCACTAGCCAAACCAAGCCGCATCGAAGGCTATTTCAATATTGATCTTCCGGATCAGACTTTAGTCAAGTACTTAATTAATGCTGACACGCCCGGCCTGCAACCAAAAGCATCGGATGCACAAAAGTCAGCCATTACCCGGTTTGGATCCATAGATGTTTCACCAGACGGAATACCACTGAACAGTGCATCAATTAAGATCGAAGGCGATCTGAATAAAGTAGGATTGGCATTAGCCATACCTATTAATTATAGTCCGGAGACTTCCATTGAAGATGAGAAGATGGACTGGCAGAACTTCGCGTTGCTGCAAGAGAAAGTATACATCCAAACCGATCGCGACTACTATTATCCGCGCGAAACCATCTGGTTCAAAGCTTACCTGGGATTTAGCATACCCATACTCAGGGATACCCTGAGCCGGCTTCTTTATGTTGATTTCATTGCACCATCGGGAAATGTTATCCTCAGCAAGAATATCAAAATCAGAAATGGAATTGGTTGGGGCGAATTTGTCTTACCTCCTATGATGGATGAAGGAGAATATTACATTCGTGCCCATACCAATTGGATGCGCAACTACAAGGACAGCCTTTATATCAAACCTGTACCGATACTGGGATGGAACCAAAACCTGGTAACACAAAATACTGAAGTCAACAAAAGTGAATCACCCTTTAAGGTGGCCATCACTCCGGAAAAGAATAGTTACGGTACACGTGAGCCGATAACACTGACCATTGCCGTGCAAGATAAGTCAGGTCAATCAGTTCCCGGAAACATTTCCATTGCCGTGGTAGATGCAGAAGCTTCCGGTAAAATACCTCAGGTAGATCATATACTTACCCCCGGTTTGCTCACCATAGACGCAGCCAAAACTGAAAATAAATATTTCGATCAAATTGAACACTTCATGGAACGCGGTGTCAGTTTCACGGGTAAGGTGGTAGACAATAAGGGCAACCCAACTCCTGCTACGGTGAATATCGTCCAGGGCAACATGGATAACCTGATCGACATGGAGACAGATGTGAATGGTGAATTTCTGGTGACTGGACTGGATTTTTATGACAGCCTTTACTTTGCCTTCAAATCCATCAATGAAAAAGGGAAGATGTTTGGTACGGTGGAACTCTTGCCGAAGGAAAGAATCCCTTTCGCCTACAGCAAGCCAAAACTCAAATTGGAGTATCGGTCTGATGACGCGTTGCAACGCGTGCAAAACACCTACGACCTGGACAAAAACACCATCTTGCTCAATGAGGTGGTGATCACAGACAAAGCCATTGAAGAAGAAAGTAAATTAATGCCGAAAGTGTATGGCCAACCTGATTACACGGTAAAAGGAACTGATATGCGAGGCGCAACCGCAGGTTCAAATCCCCTGATTGCATTGCAGGGAAGAGTACCGGGATTAAGAGTGACCGAATACTTTGATGACATCGGCATGCGACATACCTCGGTAAAAATAAGAGGAGGTTCTTCCAGCATGGCTGGCAATACCGATCCACTGATTTTGGTAGACGGTATTCCGTGGGGCAGCCCGGATGACCTGATGGGTATCAGCCCTTCTACGATTGAATATGTGGAAGTGATCACCCGTGGAGTTTCCACTTTCGGAAGCCGCGGTGCCAACGGAGTGATTGCCATTTACACCAAGCGCAGTGTTGCCTCCAGTCAATTCAGTCCTGATTTCATGGCCCATAAAATTGGTGGATATACAAGAGCGCTTACCTTCAGTCATCCCGACTACAGTGAGAGGAATCAGGATAGCAACCCAGACTTCCGTACTACGCTTTACTGGAATCCTTACCTCACACTCAATTCAGAAAAGCCTGCTGAAGTAAAATTCTATTCGGCTGACGTGGAGACAAAGTATCGCATAACGGTGGAAGGAATGACGCGGGATGGCAAACCTTTCAGTGGTGAGGCGTATGTTACTATCGCCAGATAAATCAATACTTACTTCTTCCAGGGCACTCTGGGTGATACATAAAAGTCAACCTCCATTGCATTCAATCTTGGTGCGTGATTACCTAACCGCTCTTTAAACTCATCCCATGTTCTCAATTGAGCGGGGGTCCACGCCACTTCGGCTACCGCCATGATGCGTGGGAAAGCCAGGTATTCTATGTCATCCATGGTAACAATGGTTTCTGACCACAGCGGAGCTTCTACGCCTATTATATTTGTAACACCTTCTGCATAAGAGGCAGGCTCCCAATTGTAGGCGTCATCGACTTCGATCAGAGCGGCCCAATCAAAACCAATCCGGGTAGTTGAGTCATACTTCATATCGAGGTATACTTTTTTTGAAGGTGACATGATGATACGCGCTCCCTTGCTGGACGCCAGCTGCGCATATTCGGGATCACTCCAATGTTGGGCAATGTCTGCGGAATCAATGTTGGCCTGTGAAATTTCTTCCCACCCGATCATCTGCTTGCCGTTGGCATGTACGATCTCCCGAAAGCGGTTGATAAACTTGATGTAATCTTCTTTCTTGGTCACGTGCGCCTCATCACCACCGATGTGAATGTAAGGACCCGGTGTAATGGCCGCTAACTCACGGATCACATCGTTCACAAACCGGAACGTGGCCTCCTTTTCATAACGAAGCGTGCTCCAACCCACTTC
>DATCZR010000042.1:0-18613 GCA_036525835.1 Cyclobacteriaceae bacterium | reverse complement strand
TGGCCAAAAGTGCAATAGAAGATCACAAAGGGGCACTCGAAGATTATAACAAGTCAATCGAATTGGATAGTGAAGATCCTGAAACATATAATCTAAGAGGCGTATTGAAATTTGATATGGAAGATTTTGACGGTGCTATTTCAGACTATAATCGTGCCATTGAATTAGATCCTACTAATCCTACTTATTATGACAACAGGGCATTGAGCAAAGCGGAGAAAGAAGATTACGCAGCTGCTATAGAAGACTACACTTTTTCAATTGAACTGTACCCCAATGATCCGGAAACTTACTATCAACGAGGCATGGTAAAATTGCTGATGAACAATAATTACGATGGTTGCCTCGACTTAAAACATGCTGATGACATTGGTTCTCCGGATGCCAAGTCTGCGATTAAAAAAAATTGCAAATAGCCAAACTATCCTCTTAGGAAAATAATTTCTAACCCGGGCCTAATGGACAAGACCTTAGCTAAACAGTTTGATAAGTTGGAAAAACAACGGCATCAATTACTAGACAAAGTCAGGCAATTTCCTGCCGTGTTTAATCAAAAACCAAATGCAAACAAATGGTCGGTTCATGAAATTCTGGCTCACCTTATCACGGCCGAAAAATTATCAGTGCAGTACATTGAAAAAAAGCAACAGGGCATTGATACCGCTGGCAATACCGGGATGATTGAGGAGCTAAAAATGGGTATACTGAGAATTTCGCAACGATTGCCATTGCGATTTACAGCGCCCAAACTTGTTGTGGCTGCCACTCATTCTTATTCCAGCATCGAAGATCTGACTGCGGATTGGAATAATGTTCGAGAAAATTTGAAACATGTCCTTGAGCAAATCCAGGAGAATCAGCTCAAGAAAAAGATTTACAAGCATATCATCGTGGGGAGATTAAATATTGTTCATGCTATTAAATTTCTTCAAGAACATGTGGCTCACCATTGGCCACAAGTTATTCGCCTTTTGAAGTAGAATTCAAATTTCAAGTAAGTGGAATTACAAGATATCATCGAGTCTTCACTACTTTTCTACGCCAAACCTTATTTATATGAATCGAACTGCCCTTACGTTAAGCCTTAGTCTTTTAATTGTATCCACTTTCGCCCAAACTTCTCTGCAAAGTCCAGAACAATTTCTGGGATACGAATTGGGTGATCACTTTACACGACACCATCGAGTGGTCGAATATTTTCAACACGTAGCAACTGCGCGTCCCAACAATGTGAAGTTTATTCAATACGGAGAAACGTATGAACATAGACCCTTGATTGTAGCGATAATCGCTTCAGACGAAAATTTTAAAAACCTGGAACAAATACGCCTGGATAACCTCAAAAGAACAGGTTTTGAACAAGGGATGCCCACCACTAAAGTTGCACTGGTGTGGCTTAGCTACAATGTGCATGGAAATGAGGCTAACTCCACCGAGGCCTCCATGAAAACCATTTATGATTTAACCAATACTTCAAATAACAAAACACAAACTTGGTTAAAAAACACAGTTGTCATTATTGACCCCTGTATAAACCCGGATGGGCGCGACCGCTATGCCAATTTCTACAACCAATACGGAAATCGACCAGCCGATCCAAGCCCAGATGCAAAAGAACACAGAGAGCCCTGGCCGGGAGGAAGAGCCAATCACTATTTATTTGATTTGAACAGAGATTGGGCATGGCAATCGCAAATAGAATCGCAAAACAGAATAAAGTTGTACAATCAATGGATGCCTCATGTCCACGTCGATTTCCATGAAATGGGTTACAACAGTCCATACTTTTTTGCACCAGCGGCTGATCCATTGCATGATGTCATCTCAAGTTGGCAGCGAGAATTCTTAGGCATGGTAGGGAAAAATAATGCTACGCATTTTGATGAAAATGGATGGCTATATTTTACCAAGGAGCGGTATGATCTTTTCTATCCCAGCTATGGAGATACATACCCCACTTACAGCGGAGCAATTGGAATGACCTATGAGCAAGGTGGGGGAGGGTTTGGCGGACTCACCATCACAACCAAGGAAGGTGATCCCCTCACGCTAAAAGATAGATTGGCTCATCACTATACAAGTGGCCTTTCAACCATTGAGGTCACCTCAATTAATGCAGCTAAGGTAACAGAGGAGTTTGAAAAGTATTTTAAAGAAAATCTAACTAATCCTTCAGCTACCTATAAGACCTATGTGATTAAAGCTGACAACAATGTGGACAAGATCAATAGACTGACCACCTTGCTGGGCATGCATCGAATTCAATTTGGTCATCCTGCATCGGGAAAAACCTCTAAAGGTTTCGATTTCAAAACGCAGAGTACCATTAACGCGACAATCAATACCGATGATATCATTATCAATATCTATCAACCTAAAGGACGATTTGTTACCACTTTATTCGAACCTCAATCCAATCTTACTGACTCCATTACCTACGACATCACCGCATGGAACCTGATGTATGCTTATGGACTAAACGGTTATGCATTGACTGAAAGAATTAATGTAGCTAAGCCTTATGAAAAGAAGGCTATTGACAATGCATCTGTTCAAACCAAGCCCTACGCCTACCTTTTCAAGTATGAAAGCCTGGAGGACGTGAAATTTCTTGCTGCCCTGCTTAAAGAAAATATCACTGTTCGATCTTCAAAAAAACCATTTACTGTTGGCGAAGTGAACTATGAGCGGGGTACCTTAATTGTAACCAGGAGAAACAATGAATCAATTAAGAGTTTTGATGAAACTGTTAAGTCTCTTGCAAATAAGATGGAGAGAAAAATTTATGCCACCTCAACAGGATTGGTAGATCAGGGCAAAGATTTTGGTTCGGGACATGTCAATTACATCAAAGCCCCCAAAGTTGCCTTATTGGGCGGAGAAGAAACTTCCTCTTTGGGTTTCGGAGAAGTGTGGCACTTCTTTGAGCAACAATTGAGCTATCCGGTTACTGTAATAGGCACTGATTATTTCAAATCCGTTTCAATGGAAAAGTATGACGTGCTCATTATACCTCCAGGATATTACAGGATGTTTGATGAAGATCAGTCGAATAAAATTGGTGATTGGGTATCAGCCGGAGGGCGACTCATAGTTTCGGCCCAGGCATTGAATTCTTTTGCTGACAAAAAAGGGTTTGCCTTGAAAAAATATGGCACCGAAGATGCCAAAAAAGCTGCCGAAAAAGAGGAAGAGAAATTGAAAAAAGAAAATCAATTGGTCAAATATGAAGACGCTGAGACACAAGATATATCCACATCCATATCTGGCGCCATCTATAAAGTTGCACTTGATAACTCTCACCCGTTGACTTTTGGCCTGGGCGATTATTTTACATTACGTACGGGTTCCTCGCGTTACGACTTCTTACAAAATGGATGGAATGTTGGGACATTGAGAGGTAAGGTGAAACCGCTAATGGGATTTGCCGGATACCGTGCCAACAATCAATTAGAAAACACACTCGTTTTTGGAGTCGAAGACAAAGGCAGAGGGCAAATTGTATACTTTGTCGACAATCCCATGTTCAGGTCATTTTGGGAGAATGGTAAGATGGTCTTTGCCAATGCTGTTTTTATAGTGGGTGGCCAATAAAGCCCAAAAGACTTCTTTTTGGGCTCAAAACTAGGTTATCGTTCATACCCATAAAGTATTCTCTTGGTAATTGAACTTTTAGGGCATTTGCATGTTTGAACATGTAAATAAACCTAATTGATAATTAGTCATGAAAAACTCATCGCTTATTGGAATTGTGGTAGCAGTCATTGGCAGCTTAAGCTTAATGTCATTTGCTGCTGTTATTGAAACCTTACCTGTCGATATCAATTCAACTGAAATCAAATGGACAGGATATCACCTGGCCAAGTCTTACGAGCACTGGGGCCATGTGACCCTTAAGTCGGGCTCCATATCAACAGATGGAGAACATATTACTTCGGGTGAGTTCGTTATCGATATGAACACCATAACTAGCAAAGATGTAGAAGATCTGAAGGACAATGCAAAACTTGTGGGTCATTTGAAGGCCGATGATTTCTTCGGTGTTGAAAAATACCCAGAGGCCAAATTGGTAATCAAAAAATCTGTGAAGAAAGCAGGTAATACTTATAAGACCACAGCTGATCTTACTATAAAAGGTATCACTAAAGAAATAACTTTTGAAACAGAGGTGAAGTCTTTAAATGCCAATCAAATTGAAGCGATAGCCGATATTAGAATCCGCAGAACTGACTATAACGTAATGTACGGATGGTCACTTTCAAATGCTATTCTTGATGATCACTTCAGGCTTCAGGTAAATCTTGTAGCTAACAAATAAATCTTAGCCCCTAATCACTAAAAAGAGCGATTTTATCATCGCTCTTTTTTTATACCTCAAGGATCACCTTAAGACAATTATCTTTCTTATTAGCAAAAATATCATAACCCTTTGCGCCTTCACTTAACTTCATCCGGTGAGTGAGGATGCTGGTGAGGTTATACTTTTTTTCCTGCACCATCGGTACCAGTCGATTCATAAAGTATCGTGCAGGACATCTCCCTACTTTGTAAGTGATATTTTTGTTGTAGGCCTCCACGGGAGAAAAAGATAAATGTTTCTCGTTGCAAACTCCTACAGTGGAGATGATCCCTCCTGGTCTTAATAGTTCATAAGCCAGTTTTGCAGCACCTCCACTTCCGACAGCTTCCATAACCGCATCTACCCCTCGCCCATTTGTTTTTTCTCGCAGAATATCTAATGGGTTTTGAGCTTTCAAGTTAATAGGTATCGCCCCAAATTTTTCAGCCATAGCTAAACGTTCTTCCACGCTATCAATCGCATACAAATTTTCCGCACCTTGTTCCCTAGCTCCCACTATGGTCATTAATCCTACCGGACCACATCCTATCACTGCATTTACTTTATTACTCTTTATTTCAGCCTGATATGCACAGAAATATCCAGTAGATAAAACGTCTCCCAATAACAAGCCTTCTTCCATTGATATTCCGTCTGGTATTTTTTGAAGCGTAGAGTCTGCCAAAGGAACACGAACATACTCTGCCTGACCACCCTGAAGTCCTTCACCCTTTTCCACCCAGCCATAAAGCTGACCTTTAACACAACGACAAGTCAGACCAATCTTGCAGTAGAAACAAGTACCGCAGTTAGTAGTAAAAGGACTCATTACGACATCCCCAACTTGCAGATGCTTAACATCGCTGCCTACATCTATAATCTCTCCCACAAATTCGTGACCCATCGCAGTTCCTGGATCCAACCCTTTCTCATCCTCATAATAAACGTGAAGGTCTGAACCACATATACACGATAGTTTCACTCGAACTATAACGTCTGTTTGGTCAATGATTCTGGGATCAGGAATTGACTCAAAACTGATTTTTTCCTTGCCTTGAAAGGTTAATGCGCGCATTTGACAAAGAAAGCGATAATTTCTGAAATCGAAATTAGCTACTTCATTGCAACCAAAAAAAGGACATAACGTTCACTATTAAGTATTGATTGCATCCGTTCAAAGTGGCCCACCAAGCACTCCGCCATGTTTAAAAACTATCTGAACTCGGCCATTCGCAGTTTACTCAAGAACAAGGTATACGGTGCTATTAGTATTTTCGGACTGTCTATTGGCTTGCTCTGCTGTTTTCTTATTTCATTGTATGTATATGATGAATTATCCTTTGACAAATTTTTTAAGCATAGTGATCGTGTCTACCGAGTAGCACTAGAAAGAAAATATCCAACCAATAGCCGTTTTTTTGGTTCCTCTCCAGTTAACCTGGCGCAAACAATAACCGAAAGTTTTCCAGAAGTCGAAGCAGCGGGGAGACTGCACCGGCTATTTTTTCAAGATCAAATCAAAGTGTCTGTCGGCGATCGATCTTTTGTAGAGAAAAAATATCTGTTCGCAGACGAAAACTTCTTTAAGGTATTTTCGTATGATTTTATTTATGGAGATGCGAATACGGCGCTAATAAATCCCAATAGTGTTGTTATCTCCGAATCTGTAGCGCGAAAGTATTATGGTACTGACCAGGCGCTAAACAAATTATTTAGTATTGATACTGCTGAATACATTATCTCCGGAGTGATTAAAGACGTACCGAAAAACTCGCACATATATTTTGATCTATTAGGTTCCATTCACTCGCTACAATTCCTTGAGCAAGCAGCCGAGACGAATAGCTGGATAAGTCCATGGTTGTACACTTACATAAAGCTTAAGGAGGGTACGAATCCAAAAGATTTGGAAGCCAAATTTCCAACCATGGTACGAGACTACGGATTAGCCAGTATACTTAGGGAGTTGGGTATGAACGAGAAGGATTACCCAACATCGGGGCACGACTTCATCTATTTTCTGCAACCACTTGAAGACATCCATTTAAAATCAAATCTCGATGTCGAAGTCCAAACGAATAGTGATATTACTTATGTCTATCTGCTTTCTGCCGTTGTTGTTTTCATTCTAATTATTTCATGCATCAACTTTATCAATCTCGCAACGGCACGGTCCGCAGAGAGAGCAAAGGAAGTTGGTGTGAGAAAAGTTCTTGGAACAACCCGATTGCTGTTGATCAAACAGTTTCTAACCGAATCAAATCTGATTGCCTTTACTGCCCTTCTTATTTCTGGTGCCTTTTTGTGGTTCTTACTGCCTTTTTTCAACAATCTTGTAGCTAAAGAATTTACACTTACTTCCATATTAAACCCTATAGTAATTATCGGGCTATTGGGGTTCGTTATACTTGTAGGCACAATAGCGGGGCTTTATCCTTCCTTTATCATTTCATCAATAAATTCAGCCACTGTTTTAAAGGGCAATTACAAAACCAGCGGAAAAGGAGTATGGTTAAGAAATTTCCTAATTATTTTCCAGTTTTTCATTTCAATTACAATGATCGCCGGCACATTACTGCTCAATGATCAAATGAAATATATGAGAAATAAAATGCTTGGTTTTGATAAAGAAAATATTCTGATTGTGGATCAAGCTTTTGTATTGGGGGAAAGAAGAGAAGTATTTAAAAATGAATTGAGAAAAATTGAAGGGGTAGAAAGCATTGGCTCAGCATTTGCAATGCCCGGTGATTTTATTGGCAATTTTATTGCTAACTCTGAAGATCCAGAAACACCTCAGGTCAGGACATTTACTAATACCATAGATGTAGATTATGTCCCAACTTTAAATCTTGAAATCCTAGAAGGCCGTAATTTTAGCCTTGATTTTAATGATTCCACCAATATTCTCGTCAACGAAACTGCCGCTAAATTACTGGGCTACGAAAATCCCGTTGGTAAAAAAGTAATCAATCCAAATCCACAGCCGAATCAGCCGCCTTTTCTTACAATTGTAGGGCTTATCAAAGATTTTCATCATCAATCCCTTCACACGCGCATTCAACCAATGCTTTTTTTTGGAGCGCAAAATGAGGGTCAATTCTTACCGAAAATGGCCATCAAGTTGAAATTAGATCATAGCCCGCTGGCAATTGGTGCAATTGAAAAAATTTGGAACAGCACCGTGGATGATGAACCATTCACCTACTATTTTTTGGATAACAACTTGCAAAACTTGTATCAATCCGATATTCAATCCGGAAAAATATTTTCACTTTTCACAATAGTAGCTATCATCATGGCATGCTTGGGTCTTTTTGGACTTGCCTCTTACACAACTCATCAACGGACAAAAGAAATTGGTATACGGAAAGTCCTTGGAGCATCCGTGATAAGCATAATACTCTTGCTTTCAAAAGATTTTACAAAACTCATAGTTCTTGCCTTTTTGATTTCACTACCATTTGTCTACTACGGAATCACATTATGGCTAGAAAACTTTGCCTATCATACGGGTATAAATCTTGTTACCCTTGTCATAGCCGGACTTTTCACTTTGATGCTTGCCTGGTTAACCATTAGCTATTATTCTATTAAAATTGCCATTCTCAATCCAGTACTTAGCCTAAAAAATGAATAAGAATAATTGGTAGCGCAGAATCAAAATCTGTGGAAGATTAATTCAATTCCCCTTACTTTTGCGCCATGCGAATCGCCCTTATGTTATCAACAATTTCTATTTTCATTCTGGCCGGATGTGAAAATAAGCTGGAAGAAGAATGTGCATTCATTCCAGAAACTCCTTCCATTCAAATAGACCTTAACATCGAAGAGCTTCAAGACTCAGTGGTCAATCTGGCTTCCAAGGAAAAATTAGTCGGCTTCTTTTCAAGGAATACGCCCATGCGTGATGTGTTTTTTAACAGACAGGGTTACCCTAATGATTCCGTATTCGTTAATGAATTGTACGGCCGATTTAATAATCCCTATTTTGATTCATTATTAATTGACACGAAGCAAGTGTTTGGTGACCTGAGTGAATTGAGAAATCAATTGAAAGAGGCGTTTAGCAACCTCAAATACTATTACCCCGATTTTCAACCCCCACGAATTCAAACCGTAATCACTGGTTTGGAGAGTGATATTTTCGTTTCTGATTCTTTGATCATCATTGGCTTAGATTACTATTTAGGTGCTAATGCGCGATATAAACCTAACATGTACGAATACATGCAAAGGCGATATCAAAAAAACTTTATCGTCCCATCAATCTTATTGCTCTATGGCATTGATGAAAGTTTTAACAAAACCAATCTAGAAGATCGCACGGTTTTGGCCGACATCATTGCTTATGGTAAGACGTATTACTTCGCTAAGCAGATGCTGCCATGTGTGGCTGACAGTCTCTTTATTGGTTATACCAAGGCTGAAATGGAAGGTTCAAGAGCAAATACTGATCTGATATGGAAACGTTTGGTTGAGGATGAAGTGTTCTATGCCACCAGCCATCTGGTGAAGCAGAAATATATTGCGGAACGACCAAAAACACTTGAAGTGGGTGAAAAATGTCCTGGCAGAATAGCCACGTGGGTGGGATGGGAAATTGTAAAAAAGTACATGAAAGAACATGAAAAGGTTTCACTTCCGCAGCTAATGGCCAATCCCAATGCCAACGAAATATTTCAGCAATCGCGATACAAACCTCTGTAAAGATTTCAATTTTTTATTGTGCCCGTAATCAGTTCAACATATTGCCTGGATAAGCCGTGACGTGAAAATTTCTTTGCTGCCAATGTTCGCGCATTGAATTGATAGTTCTCAAGAAGTAAGCGATCTGATAAAAATGGCTTTACCTTTTTTACAAAATCTGCAGGCTGAAGAGGATCAACAAAAAATCCGCAATTAGCTGCTTCAATTTCTTCTTTTATCCAGCCGCCAAAATTGATAATGCACAATTTGCCAGCAGCCAAGGCATCAAAAAATTTATTTGGTGAGCCTGTCTCTAGTATTGGTACTGGTTGGTAGCTAATAAAAGCAGCATCTGATATGCTAAATAAATCCTTGACCCCTTTTCTGTTGGTAAATTCCAGCAAGGTGACGTTTACAAGTTCAAGTTGTCTGATGCGCTTAGCTAAAGCTGCCTTTTTTGCTCCTTGCCCACAAATCACAAACTGAACCGGTAAGGATGTTTTACGGGAAGCATTCGCGCACTCCAAAATATAATCGAGCCCATTAGCCACACCCAATGCTCCGATGTATGCAACCACAAACTTTCCTTGTACTTTATATTTAAGTTCAAGCAAAGGATCTTTGTTGGTCTTTTCAAAGAAATCAAGATCAGCCATATTGGGTATCATGCATACTTTCTTGTTGGCAACCTTTTTTTCAATGGCTGTTTTAATGGAGGGTGAGAGGGCTACAATTGAATTTGCGGATTGATAGATTTCTTGTTCTAAAGCATATAGCCTTTGTTTTAAGAAACTATTTTTCACAAAACCCATCTGGATGGGAACATCCGGCCACAGATCTCCTACCTCAAAAATATAAGGTACGCCATAGCGCTTCTTTATCTGCTTGGCTACGATTCCTACCGTCAAGGGTACTGAAATAGCGTAGCAAAGATCGACATGTTCAAATTGAGCGACTTGTTTGACAGCCTTAAAGATGAATCTTAAAAATGAAAAGCTTCTTCGTAAAAATCCAAAACTGTTGCTGTAGGAAACATTCAAATAGTAAACTTCAATACCATCCACATTTTCTTGCTTATACTTTTCATTATGTCCGGTAATAACAATTACCTCAATGCCAGCATTGACAAGCGCTTGGGCGAGGTAGTAAGATCGAATCGCTCCTCCCGCATAAGGAGTTTTAAAGTGCTGATGAAGAAACAAGACTTTCACCCTGCAAAGAAAGTGCAATAGTTGATTATGAAGTGATGGCGCACTAAAAAATTCTAAACAGGAAACTAACTTATGAGGTGCTATAAAAATAAGATAAGGATAGCTTAGCTATCCTTATCGCGTTGAGAAAAACAATCTTAACGTCTTTAGGTCTTAAAATAATGATGAAAAACCGTTAATGTTTTTCCTGCAATCCTCTTGCATAGTTTAGGATGCCGCTGACGCAACCTTCTGATGGTTCCATTCGGACTACATCCAATTGTTTTTTCATAGCAACTAACTCTTTGTATTGCGCTTGCAATTCAGAGTCGCAGATCAAGGCTTTATCAATCTCCCGCGTCTCCCTCTCCGTAGTCTCGTGGTATAAATACCTGATCAGATCGTCTTGGGTAAAGGTTTGGGTCATAGGCAATATGGTTTAATGTCATTTTCTTTCTCAGGTTGATAAGAGCATATCTCATGCGCCCTAATGCTGTATTAATAGAAACACCCGTGCGATTGGCAATTTCCTGAAAACTCATTTCCAGATAATGTCTCATAATGAGAACCTGCTTTTGTTCGATGGGCAATTCTTTGATGAAACTTCTCAGTCTGGAACGTGTATCCTTTTGGGCCTGCGCTGATTCGAGGCTATCTTCAGCAAATTCCATGGCATCAAATAATCGGGTGCCCTCCTCAAGCACCACTTCCGGATGTCTTTTGTTTTTTCTGAAGTAATCGATGGCCAGATTATGTCCAATTCTGCTGATCCACGGCAAGAATTTGCCCTCTTCACTATAACGCCCTCCTTTGATGGTATTTATGGCTTTGATAAAGGTTTCCTGAAGCAGGTCTTCAGCCACGTAACTGTCCTTTACAATTAAGTAAATAGCCGTGTAAATACGCGATTTGTGTCTTAGAAGCAGCATTTCGAACGCGTCTTCATTACCATTTTGATAAAGCGTTACCAACTCCTGGTCGCTTACTCTTCTGTCTATCATTCTGTCTCACTTTTAGGTAACGTAGAAGTCTCGCTCGATAGTGTATGGGTTAGGTTTATTAATTTTGAAGGGAAAAGATAAAAATATTCCAGCCGCCAGCAAAAAAAACGCTAAAAAAAATTGCCTGTTAAAGATTTTCTTATGCTATTTGAGGCCTGTTTTTTTGAGAATACAACCACATGGGTGATACTAAGAAGCGCATTATTAAAAGTTTAGATACTCTCTCTGAGGAACTAAAGGACTTGGTGAAGAAGCAATATCCTAATGGTTTCGAGAGCAATATCTCAAGGATTATGAACGCCAAAAAGGAACCGATTTTCGTTTTCCCCTTGGAAACGATAGATTCCGTTTATTTGGTGAAAGTTCCAGCCACAAAAAACAGCTCTGGCGGCTACGACGTAGATTCTGGCGAACGTGAGGAGTTTGATGAGGATGGAGATGACGGATTTGATTCTGATGGATACAGCGGTAAAGGCGATGGTTTTGATGATGATAGTGATGACTCAACAAAGGACCCTAGTTACGAGCCCGATTTCGACAATTAATTAAGCCCTCTTCCAACTTTCTGTTGTTGCCCCTGCTTCGTAAAAACGAACCCTTCCCTTATGAAACGGACTACCTAGGCCTTCATTAGCTTTTTTTTAATGCCACAAGTCACAAGGACAAAAAAAATCACGATAACTTGGTAAGTGTAGTTCGAGTTCATCTTTACATGTAGTGCCTTGTCATTTTATCACTCATTGCACACGATTTCATTATTTTTGCAGGCCGATGACCGACCACGCTCCATTTTCTGAATCACAACTTGACGAATTAGATCCCAGGTTGTTCATCATAATCAAGCGCGCCAGGGTTAATAATCTTAAAAACCTTAGCGTTGCCATCCCAAGAAACAAGCTTGTGGTCATAACTGGTCTATCTGGTTCCGGAAAGTCATCCTTAGCCTTTGATACGCTTTTTGCAGAGGGCCAGCGGATGTATGTAGAAAGCCTAAGCTCTTATGCACGCCAGTTTCTAGGCCGCATGGAAAAGCCTGATGTGGATTATATCAGAGGCGTTTCACCTGCTATTGCCATTGAACAGAAGGTGAATACGCGAAATCCTCGTTCCACTGTGGGCACAACTACTGAAATCTACGATTATTTAAAACTACTCTTTGCCCGAATAGGTAAGACCTATTCACCAACCAGCGGCAAATTGGTTACACGTGATACCGTTTCCTCTGTTCTTGATGCCATTCACAAGTTAAAGGACAACACCAAAATCATGATTGCTTGTCCGCTTAAAATTGCCAAGGGTAGAAAACTAGAAGATGAACTAAACCTGCTCATGAGCAAAGGCTTTACACGCGTGCTTGTGAATGGAGAAGGGCAATTCATAGAAGAGTTGCTTGAAGCAACAAAGAAACCTGCCAAGAATTCGGTTTTCGAAATATTAATAGATCGTGCAGTCACCAATGCTTCCGATGAAGATTTGACTTTCAGGCTATCGGACTCTGTGCAGACTGCCTTCTTTGAGGGGCATGGCGATTGCATCGTTTATCATGGAATAAAAGAGACGATTCATTTCTCTGATCGCTTTGAAGCGGATGGAATCTCATTTACGGAACCTTCTGTCAATCTGTTTAGCTTCAATAACCCCTTTGGAGCCTGCAGAACTTGCGAGGGCTTCGGAAAAGTGCTCGGCATAGATGAAGACCTGGTCATTCCTGAAAAGAGTTTATCTGTATTTGAAGGCGCCATTGCTCCGTGGAGAAGTCCGACTATGAATAAATGGTTAAAACCATTGGTTCAGCATGGAATCAAATTTGATTTTCCTATACACAGAAGTTATTCAGAACTCACCGAGAAAGAACGTCAAGTGCTATGGGATGGCAATGAATATTTTGCTGGCATCAATCAGTTTTTCAAATACCTCGGCACTAAGACTCACAAAATTCAATACCGGGTGATGATTTCGCGTTACCGAGGCAAAACCACTTGTCCAGACTGCAGAGGTACACGCCTGCGAAAAGACGCTTCATACGTGAAGATTAATGATACTTCCATCACTGACCTCGTATTAATGCCACTGGATGAGTTTAGCCACTTTTTTGACAAGTTAAAATTGACTCCTTACGATAAAAAAGTAAGTGATCGTATTCTAAAAGAAATTCAATCGCGTGCCGACTATATGGTTAAGGTTGGACTTGCCTATCTCACCTTAAACAGAATAACCGCTACGCTTTCTGGTGGCGAATTTCAGCGAATCAAATTGGCAACTGCATTAGGCAGTGCGCTGGTTGGTTCAATGTACATCATGGATGAACCCAGCATTGGGCTACACCCACGAGACACTGCACGCATGATCGTAGTACTCAAATCATTGCGCGATCTGGGAAACACCGTTATTGTGGTAGAACATGAAGAGGAGATCATGAAAGCGGCAGATCAGATTATTGATATTGGGCCTGACGCGGGTGCGCATGGAGGGGAATTGGTTTACCAGGGTTCCATCAGTGGACTTAATGGAAATGGACGCATCAAAGTCCATTCTCATACGACCGATTACTTAAGTAAGAAAGAGGGAATTCCCGTTCCAGCCAAAAGACGCAAATGGAAAGACTCGATCACCATTGTGGGTGCGCGGGAAAACAATCTTAAAAATCTGCAAATTCAATTTCCACTTGGTGTACTCACTGTGGTGACTGGCGTGAGTGGGAGCGGGAAATCAACATTGGTAAAAAAGATTTTATATCCAGCCATCGGCAGAGCTAATGGTACTGTTTCCGATACGCCCGGTCGATATGATAAACTTGAAGGTGATATTGCTAGAATTTCGCAAGTAGAGTTTGTAGATCAAAATCCAATTGGCAAATCATCTCGATCCAATCCGATTAGTTATGTAAAAGCATACGATGCTATTCGTCAACTTTATGCCGATCAGCCTTTAAGCAAGCAACGTGGATACAAACCTTCACATTATTCTTTTAACGTAGAAGGCGGGCGTTGTGAAACGTGTCAAGGAGAAGGTGAGACAAAGGTAGAGATGCAATTCATGGCAGACATTTTTTTGAAATGTGACAGCTGCCATGGCAAAAGATTTAAGCAAGAAGTGCTGGAGGTAACTTACGAAGGAAAGAATATTGCGGACACCCTGGATATGACTATCGAGGATGCGCTTGAATTTTTTAAAGACAAAAAACCCATTCATGACAAGATTCTTCCTTTGTACGAAGTGGGTCTTGGCTATGTCAAGCTGGGGCAAAGTTCAAACTCTTTGAGTGGGGGTGAAGCCCAACGTGTAAAACTGGCTTCATTTTTGGGAAAGAAAAACACGGACAATAGCAATCACATCTTATTCATCTTTGATGAACCTACCACCGGATTACACTTTCATGATATCAGTAAATTGCTAAACGCCATTAATGCCCTTGTGAACGAAGGGCATACAGTAATTGTAATCGAGCACAACCTTGAAGTGATTAAATGTGCAGACTGGATAATTGACCTTGGCCCTGAAGGAGGCGAAAAGTTTGGCGGAAATCTAATCTTTGCCGGCACCCCCGAAAACATGATTAAGAAACCTAAGGGCTACACAGCTCAATTCCTTAAAGGAAAAATTTAGTATCATCAATTTTACTTTCTCCCCCCACCCACAAGCAAGAAGGACAATCCATAGAAATACCTGTAAAGCCCTGACACAAAGGGATTATTTTCGGGAGCTTGATCTTCGGATTTGGATGGTCGCTGAACGGTACCTATCCAGGCCCACTATATGCTGAAATCGGAACTGGCTATTCAGTATCCATTGTTGGCTTACTCTCCACCTTCTTAGACAACTGGACTTTTGCTCGTTTCCAGCATGTATTACCCGATTAAAGTTTTTCCCTCTTTCTTATCAATCGTTTGAAATGTTATAAATTTGGCGCTTTAACAATTGAACCATGACCTCAAATCAGATTCTTGAAAACGTAATCAACCGCAATCCCAACGAACCGGAATTTATTCAAGCAGCTAAGGAGGTAATTGATTCCCTTGCTCCTGTACTGGCAAAAAATCCGGAGTTTGTCCGGTTAAGAATATTAGAAAGAACTCTTGAGCCTGAGCGATTGATTTCATTTCGTGTCACGTGGTTAGATGACAAAGGTGAGGTTCAAATCAATCGAGGATATCGCGTGCAAATGAACAGTGCTATTGGACCCTACAAAGGCGGCTTGCGTTTTCATCCATCCGTTACGCCAAGTGTGTTGAAGTTTTTGGCTTACGAGCAAATCTTTAAAAATGCATTAACTGGTATTCCTATGGGTGGTGGTAAGGGAGGATCTGATTTTGATCCGAAAGGAAAAAGTGAAAACGAGATCATGAAATTTTGCCAGGCTTTTATGGGAGAATTAGCCAAACACATTGGTCACCGAATAGATGTGCCTGCGGGTGACATTGGAGTTGGTGGAAGAGAAATTGGATACTTGTTTGGCGCTTATAAAAAAATAAATAATGAATTCACCGGAGTACTTACAGGCAAAGGAATTGGCTGGGGAGGAAGTTTGATCAGAACAGAAGCAACCGGATATGGCTTGATCTATTTTGCTGAAAACATGTTGCAAAACGTAGGCGATACCATTAAAGGAAAGACCTGTCTTGTTTCCGGATCAGGAAACGTAGCTCAATACGCTATTGAAAAAATCGGTCAAATGGATGCCAAAGCCGTGACCGCTTCTGACTCCAGCGGATACATCTATGACGAAGCGGGAATAGCTGGTGAAAAGTTAGAGTTCTTAAAAGATCTGAAAAACAACAGAAGAGGAAGGATAAAAGAGTACACTGATAGATTTAAGGGAGCTACGTTTCATCCTGTAGGTCCAACCTCAGATCACAATTCTCTTTGGACGATAAAAGCGGATTGCGCTTTCCCTTGCGCCACCCAAAATGAAATCAACGAGAAGGATGCCAACAACCTGGTTAAGGCTGGAATCAAACTATTAGGAGAAGGTGCTAATATGCCAACAACTATTGACGGCATAAACGTGATTATCGATAATGGCATTATGTATTCCCCAGGCAAAGCAAGTAATGCAGGAGGAGTGGCGACCAGCGGTATGGAGATGATGCAAAATTACATGGGACAAAACTGGACCAGCGAAGAAGTAGATTTTAAATTGAAAGGTATTATGAAAAATATTCATGATACTTGTTTGGCTGCTGCTAAAGAGTACGGCAAGCCCGGCAACTATATGGCCGGAGCCAACATTGCCGGATTCTTAAAAGTAGCCAATGCCATGAAGGCGCAAGGAGTAATTTAAAAAGTAATTCATGCCAGCTTACATTATTGTAGACGTAGAAATTACAGATCCGGTTGAATACGAAGAATACAAGAAGCATACGCCAGGAAGCCTTGTTCCTTTCGATGGAAAATTCTTAGCTCGGGGAAGTACTGTTGAAACCCTGGAAGGAGACTGGAAACCGGGCAGACTGGTTATTCTCGAATTTCCCACTTTGGAAAAAGCTAAGGCATGGTGGAATTCTCCAGAATATACTCCTGCTAAATTGATTCGACAACGTGCGTCAAACACTAAGATGATTGTGGCTGACGGCATCAGTTGAAAAAGCTGAGCGCGAAATAATAACCCATCGCAAAGCAAGCTATTAATTTTATTACCGTTCCCACTAAGAAACCAACAAGCGATCCAATGGCCGATCGAATTGCCTGTTCTGAATTTCGATTACCAAACCATTCACCAACGAGGGCGCCAATAAAGGGACCAGCAATTATGCCAACTGGTCCAAACCAAAACCCCACAATTAAGCCCACAGCACACCCCCATAAACCATACCGGGTACCTCCAAAGCCTTTAGCCCCATAAATGGAAACGAAGTAATCAAGGGCAGTAATGATGACCACAATAATCAACCAGACAAGTAAAAAATTGGTGGTAAATGGAGCACGACTTTGCAGCTGAAGAATCAACAGTCCGATAAAACTTAAGGGGGGTCCGGGCAATATAGGAATCAGACATCCAATTATTCCCGTAAGCATAAAAACCCCAGCAATGAGGATCCAAATTATATCCATTAAGCCAAGTTAAGCGATTAAAAATAAATGAGTAGTTTCAAAAAATGGAGCGAGTTCCCAGGACCAATATTATTGTTACCCTAGTTGTTATCGCACAGTTCGCTTGTACTTCTCTATGGTTTGCAGGCAATGCTATTCTCCCTGATTTACAAACTGAGTTTGCGCTTTCTGAAAACGCGATCAGTAATCTGACTTCTACGGTTCAGTTCGGTTTCATTTTTGGCACTTTAATCTTTGCTCTGCTTAGCATTTCTGATCGATACTCACCTTCTAAAGTATTTTTTGTTTGTGCATTGTTTGGCGCAGCTGCGAACTTTTTAATCACATTGATTTCAAGTGCTACCCACCTTTTTTTGCTTAGAGGTTTGGTGGGATTCTTTCTGGCTGGAATATATCCGGTTGGGATGAAGATCACAGCAGATTACTATGAAAAGGGACTGGGAAAAGTATTGGGACTGCTCGTGGGGGCATTGGTGGTGGGCACCGCACTTCCACATCTGCTTAGGGTCTACAATGGTTCTATGGATTGGCATTTTGTAATTTACACAACGTCATCACTTGCAATAGTTGGCGGTACTTTAATTTTCTTTTTTGTGCCGAATGGCCCTTTCCGAAAAAGAGGCAGCAAGCTAGACTTAAGTTTGTGCTTCGCTGTTTTTAAAAACAAGAAATTTCGTGGTGCAGCCTTCGGATATTTTGGTCATATGTGGGAGTTGTATACGATGTGGGCCTTCACACCTTTTATAATCAATTATTATAACCAGCTAAACAATCAGACAATCAATGTGGCCTTGTGGTCGTTTGTTATCATTGCCATTGGGGGTACGGCATGCGCCATAGGGGGCTATTATTCCAAATTGATGGGGAGTTCAAGAATTGCATTTATTGCGCTACTGGTTTCATGTATCTGCTGCCTGGTGTCATTTGCAACCTTTCAACTTCCTGTGATTTTCTTTGTCTCCTTCTTGATGGTGTGGGGCATGTCCGTGGTGACTGACTCACCCCAATTCTCCACGCTCGTGGCACAATTTGCTCCTGCAGAGGCAAGAGGTACCGCACTGACTATCGTTAATTCAATAGGATTTGCCATAACCATTGTAAGCTTGAAATTAATGGATGAACTAATTTCACTATTCGACCCCAAAATAGTTTTTATCGTTTTATCTATCGGGCCACTGCTCGGTCTTATGGCACTAAGCCGGGCGAAAATTATTGAATGAAGTGCGTGGGGTAAGGAACTTGAGACTCCAAAAGCAAATTTACCCCATCACGTGTTAATAAAGTGATTACAATGATGATGGTTCCAACAATCAAGGCTACGCCCAAATTATCATTTCTGACTT
>DATCZR010000041.1:0-5661 GCA_036525835.1 Cyclobacteriaceae bacterium | reverse complement strand
ACAAACTTCCCAACGACTTTGATAATCTATCTGGCACTGCAGATGCTGTTTTGTAAAATTTAAAGGCGATACCAATTCCAACGGTGGCAAATGCAATAGCCGTAATAGCAATGGGCCAATTGATATGACTTGTCAATGGTTCATTATTAGTAGTAATAAATTGTCCAAATGGAATAAATCCCGCAAAGACGGACCCAATAGCCAAGACAATCATTGGGATGGTCATGATCATGGGCGCTTCGTGTGGGGTATGCTCATACTTTCTTTCCGTTCCCCAAAAAACAATAAAATATAATCTGAACATGTAGAAAGCAGTTAGTCCTGCTACCAATACTGCGATGCCAAAGTAAATAGGATGTGTTGAGAAAGCAGCCGCCAAAATTTCATCCTTACTAAAGAAGCCAGCGAAAGGTGGAATACCCGCGATGGCCAAACAGGCAATAAGGAACAGCACATGAGTGAGAGGTTGATATTTTCTCAATGAACCCATTTCACGAATATCGTTGGTGTGGACGGCATGGATAATGGCACCTGCTCCGAGGAATAATAGCGCTTTAAAGAAGGCATGTGTAAATAAATGAAACAGGGAGGCGGTATATCCTAAACCTTCTTCACCCCCATATCCAGATACGCCTAAAGCAAGCATCATATATCCGATTTGTGACATCGTAGAAAACGCAAGAACTCTTTTGATGTCATTTTGCGTGCAGGCAATCACCGCAGCAAACAATGTAGTGAAGGCGCCAATAAAAGCGACCACCTCAAGTGCGTTGGGTGCGAAGGCTGAGTACAAAGGAAACAGCCTGGCCACCAAGAAGACACCCGCAACCACCATCGTGGCAGCGTGAATTAACGCAGATACTGGAGTTGGACCTTCCATGGCGTCTGGCAACCAAATATGTAGCGGGAACATGGCGGACTTTCCAGCTCCACCCATGAAAATAAGTAACATAGCCCAAGTGATGGTCGAAAGTCCGGCAAAAGTAGCCGTAGTGGAGAACCTAAAATTTTCCGGATTTGTTAATACCTCGAAGTCAAACGTTCCGCTATAAAATGATACCATTAAAATGCCGATGAGAAATCCCAGGTCAGCGAATCGCGTAACAATAAATGCTTTTTTTGAGGCCGCCACTGCTGCAGCTTTATCATAATAAAACCCGATGAGCAAGTAGGAAGAGACACCGACCAATTCCCAGAACATGTACATCTGAAACAAGTTGGTGGCAACAACCAATCCTAACATGGAAAAACTAAAGAGGGACAGAAAGGCGAAGTACCGGTCATATCCACCTTCCTCTTTCATATAACCCTGGCTGTAGAGGAAAACCATAAAAGAGACAGTGGTGATCACCACCAGCATCATTACTGAGATGGGGTCCAACAATACACCCATGTCAATTTGAAGCGTTTCATTAAAGCGAAGCCAGGTAATCTTAAAGGCAATTACCTTTTCTAATGATCCAGAAGAGAAATATTGATAGGCTGCCTGATACGACAAATAGGTAGCTATACCGATGGCTATAGTAGCGATCCAACCGGAACTTTTACCTGGCAGGCGACTACTACCCAAGCTATTGATTACGAAAGCCAGGAATGGCAACAGTATAATCCATATGGTATATTGAAAATCCATTAGTACTTCATGGTGTCTACTTCCTCAACATCTATTGAGCGAATATTTCGATATAGGTTAATAAATATGGCTATGGCTACAGCTGCCTCTGCGGCAGCAATGGCAATAATAAACAATGACATAAAATGTCCTTCCAACTTTCCTGGGAACAGATAGTTATCGAAAAATACAAAGTTGAGATTGACTGCATTCAGCATCAGTTCAACGCTAATTAGCATTGTAATCAGGTTCTTTCGTGTAAGGAATCCATAAACACCAATGAAAAACATTATGGTGGTAACTATCAACACATCATTTAATGGCACCTGGTCAATCATGGTCCTCGGGTTTGTTTCGTTTAGCCACTACAATGGCACCGACCATTGCGGCAAGTAACAAAATACTGATCACCTCAAAGGGAAGAACATAGCCTCCTGCTCCATACCCTAAAAGCTTCTCACCAATGGTAGTCATGTTTGCTTCAAGCCCTCCATCTGTTTGAGGGGGATACATGTGATTGGTAATCACATAAATCGAAAGTATGGTACCGCCCAATCCAACTATCGAGGTAAGCAGCACTTTAAGAAGATCTGGTTTTTCCATTTTTTCCTCAATGTGGGAGGTAAGTAAAATCGAAAAGATAATGAGCACGACAATCCCACCAGCATATACAATCAACTGAACGGCTGCTAAAAAGAAATAGTCCACCATAAAATAGACAGCAGCAGTTCCTCCAAGCGCAAAAAGTAGATAAACGGCTGCTCGAAGTATTTTGCGTGCGGTGACAGCCAATAAAGAAAACATGATCATGATCGCAGCAATAGTATAGAATATGATCGCGCTTGTTCCCATTATTTTATTCCGTCCATGATTTTTGATCCTGGTTTATTCAAAATCTTAGTCAATTTAGATCTGTCAAAAACTGCGTGTTCGTACGTATTTGCCATGACGATGGCATCAGTTGGGCAAGCGGGAATACATAAGCCGCACATGGTGCACATCTGAAGATGGTAAACAAACTTGTCAATGGCTTTTACTTTTCGTCCATCAACTTCAATTCGTTTTGGTATAATTTCAATAGTCCCGTTAGGACATGCCACTTCGCAAGCTGAGCAGCCAGTGCACTTGTGCTCATTATTCTCATCATGAAGCAGTACCACTTCGCCTCGGAAGCGTTCAAACATTTTTAGGGTCTCCCTATTTTCGGGGTATTGCTGGGTGATGATTTCTTTGGGATGAGTGATGTAGTGCCCGGTAACAGCCATACCCTGCACTAGTGACTTCAGTCCTAGGAAAATTTCTTTAAAATAATTTATAATACTCTTCATTTTAAAAATGCCAACCCATTAAACTTAAAAATGCCATCAGTAATATGTTCATTAAATTGACGGGCAGCAGATACTTCCACTCCAGAGTCAATAATTGATCGATTCTAAGCCTTGGAAAGGTCCAGCGAAACCACATCATCAGAAAAATCATAAAACCAACTTTTCCAAAAAACCAAAAAATGGGAGGGATGTAGTCCATTACCGCATTAAATCCTTGCCAGTCCCCGATGTGAAAGGGCATCCATCCTCCTAAAAAGACCGTAGCGCCAATAGCACATACAATAAACATATTTGCAAATTCGGCCAGGAAAAAGAATGCAAACTTCATCCCTGAGTATTCAGTATGAAATCCTGCGGTTAGTTCTGATTCGGCTTCAGCTAAATCAAATGGACCGCGATTAGTTTCCGCAGTGCTAGCAATTAGAAATATTAAAAATGCGATGACAGCAGGAATATGACCTTTAAATATCCACCATCCGTCTGCTTGCGATTCAACAATGGTGCTTAGTTGAAGGCTACCAGTTAATACAACAATAGTGAGCAGAGAAAGACCAACTGAAAGTTCGTAACTAATAATTTGAGCACCCGAACGCATAGCGCCTATCAATGAGTATTTGTTGTCTGAAGACCACCCCGCTATTAGAATACCGATAACACCCAGAGAAGAGACTGCAGAAACATACAATATTCCAATGTCAAAGTCCAACGCTTGCAATCCTTTGGCAAACGGCAATGCGGCCATGGCCATAAAGGCAGCGAGCATAATGATGTAGGGTGCTAAGTTGAAAAGAAACCGGTCAGCATTCTTGTTGATCATCGGTTCTTTCATAAGTAGTTTCAACACATCAGCTATTGTTTGAGCTGTTCCCCAAAACCCTACTCGCATAGGACCAAGGCGCTGCTGGAAAAATGCACTCACTTTCCGTTCTGCATATACCAATATAATTCCCAGGATAGCAAAAAGAATCATGATGGCAACAGCCGCGATAACCATTTCAATGATGGTGACGGTCGTAGGTTCAAAATTGCCGGACAGGCTTTCGTGAATGCTTTGGGTGAGATAGGAGAAGTCGTAGAGCCAGTTCATTAACGGTCGATATCAGGTATAACTAAATCTAAAGTTGACATGATGGCCACTAGGTCTGCAATTTTGCAACCGCGTGCCATATGGTCTAAAGCAGACAAATTGCTGAACCCTGGCGATCTAAATTTTAATCGATAGGGACTCTTTTGTCCTTCACTTATAATATATACTCCAAACTCCCCTCTAGCAGTCTCCACTTTTTGGTACCATTCTCCTTTTGGTAATTTAATAACCACTTTAGTAGGCACTTTTATAGGTCCTTCCGGGATATTGTCAATTAGTTGTTCGATAATCGACATGGATTCCCACATTTCGGCAATGCGACATCTATACCGAGCCAAACAATCTCCATCCGTTTCTATGATCTCCTTGAACTGAACTTTATCGTAAGCCATATAGGGATGTTGCTTTCTAACATCGCAAGAAAATCCAGACGCTCTTCCGGTCGGGCCGGTTACTCCATAGCTGATGGCATCTTCTTTTGAAAGCTTACCAATCCCCTCCATTCGTTGTTTGAAAATTACATTGTTGGAAAGGAGTGTATCGTATTCAGGAAGTTTCTTTTTAAAGTGCGTTAGGAAGTCTTTAGTCCGTTTTTGAAAATTAGGATGAATATCAAAAAACAGACCGCCCGGAATATTATAGTTCATGGTAAGCCGGGCACCACAGGTTTCCTCAAAGATGTCGGTGATCATTTCGCGGTCTCTGAATCCGTATAAAAAAGTAGTGATGGCTCCCAAGTCCATTCCCATTACTCCCCACCAAAGCTGATGTGAAGAAAGTCGAGTGAGTTCATCGATGATAGTACGAATTACTTTTACGCGATCTGGAACTTCCAATTCCAGCGCCTGCTCAATGGCAAGACACACCGCTTCGTTATTCATGTGGCAAGACAAATAATCCATCCGATCGGTGAGGTGTACGATCTGCTGATAGCTGTCGTGCTCACACATTTTTTCGATAGAGCGATGGATGTAGCCAAGGTGCGGCTGTACTTTACGAATGATTTCGCCATCCAGAGAAAGAACCAATCTCAATACACCATGCGTACTGGGGTGTTGAGGCCCCATGTTGATGAAGTATTCTTTTGATTCTAGTTCTTTTTCTACAGTCTCTTCCATCTAGTATTCAATCATATTAATGGGATCATCATAATCTTTGCGCATCGGATAACCTTCCCAATCATCGGGAAGTAAAAGCAGTCTAAGATCAGGATGATTTAAAAATTTAATTCCAAATAATTCAAAGGCCTCTCGCTCGTGGAGTTCAGCTGTTCTCCAGATATGACACACGGTTTCAATTTCCGGATTCTCCCTGGTCTTAATCTTTCCTTTAAGAACAATTTGATGATTATGTTGGGTTGATTTTAAGTGATAAATAATTTCCATATGGGCAGGCCAGTCAATGCCAGTCAAACAAAAAAGAAAATCAAATGAGGTTGATTCATTTGATTTCAATTCTGGGGCTATCGAAAGAAGTTTCTCAGAGGGTACTGTTACTTGAAGAAATTGAGTGCCCTCCATGCACTCGGCCTCCGGTACACGATCTAAAATGAATTTTTTTAGTTCCTCGTTATTCATCAAATAAAATCTTTTAAAGGATCTCTACGGTCCTTTATCGTTTCGCTCTTTATCTTC
>DATCZR010000040.1:0-10042 GCA_036525835.1 Cyclobacteriaceae bacterium | reverse complement strand
CCCTGCACCAATTACGGCTGGATAAACAGTAGCTGGCGTTGTTGTTATAGTTCCAGCAACATAAGCACCGCCACCGCCACCTGCCCTTGCATTGGTGGACGATCCCGGGCCACCTCCAGCTCCACCGCCACCCCAAGCCTTGACAGTAATACTTGTTACACCAGCAGGGACTGTATAATTCGTATTTGCATTTGCAAACCATGCCTCCATTGGGTTGTTTGAAGCTGTTGTTACATTATATAAAAAACCAGTTAATGTAAATTCATAAACTCTAACGGTGAGAAATGTAGCAACTGGAAGATTTGAAACCGTAACGGTATTTGCGGTTCCACCGTATACAATTTTGGCAACTCCAGAACCACCGTCTTTATCTGTAGCAACTGCAAAATCAGGACTTGTATCAGCTGTGTAATCAGTAGCATTAACTGGTGTGAAAAAACCTCCTCCAGAGGAAATGACAACTAATTTATTGGTTCCATCCCCAGTCGTCCAACTGATGTTAAGAGAGGTCGATGTTAAACCTTGAGTAAAAACAACGTTGGTGGCCTGAGTTGATGGTTGGGCGTAACTTACCCAGGAAATAAAAAGAAATGTAACTAAGAGTAAAATTCTATTCATACTAAAGCCAGTTATGCCGTTCAAATTTTTAAATAATAAAATAACACTCGCCCATGCGAATGCATACTCACTTCATCATTTATGTATTCGAATAGAACCTATTCGATATTACCTTTTGAATCAGTTTTAATCAATGACAAGGTTCGTAATCCTCCCCAAATGGTTGTACCAAAAATCACATACGAACCGTCAGTATTGGCTAACACGCTCGCTCCGATATCATCGTTCTTGCTGCCAAATACTTGTCTCCATTCTTCATCACCAAAGGCATTGATCTTAATTAAGAAATAGTCTTTACCTCCACGTCCAATTTGCGTTCCATCTCCGGCAATATGTGAATCCACAGATCCCAGTAAGATCAGTCCACCATCTAGGGCCTGGCTTATGGAAAGTCCCTTGTCGGTTTGACTTTCAAAACCATATTTGTGGGAAGCCAATTCTCTACCATCCTGTGCCAATCTTTTAAACAAAATATCATCATCACGATTATCAGTATCATCGGTACTGCCCACTATGGCATATCCGAAACCATAAAGACAAATATCATTGCCCGATTCGTTGAATAGCGGGTTACCAATTTGAAGATCAAATTCAGTGACTTCTGAATTGGGTGGTGTCTTAACAAATCGAATGTCAGTTCTATTTTCCTTGGTCACAGTCCCCGACCAAAATAAATTTGATTGACTATCAATGAACAAACGATTTGCCAGATTAGAAGCCCCTGCTCCAAAGGATCGACTCCATGTAGAATCAAGATTTGAAGATAATTCTACCAGAAACATATTGGTAGTGGCTTGTGGATTAACGGCTTCTCCTAGCACAATAAAATTACCGCTCGAGTTGACGGTTACGCCTGATCCAGACACACCATAATTGGGCTTAAGATTCTTTGCTCTAGTGATATTTCCTTCCAGATCGGTGAGCATAATGCGCAGATGGGTTTCTGAAGCTGATTGTCCTTTCTGGATACTGTCTCCGACAACCACGTAACCACTTTCCAGCCCAGAGCCATCACGTAATATTGTAATAGAACGTCCCCGAAAGCTTACAGAATCAATGGATGAGCTGTAATCAGGAAATATTTTTTGCCATGTCAAATTACCATACTGATCAGTTTTGATCATTTTAATTTTATAACGAGGAGTGGTCACCTCATCGGGTCTTACTTCTGTTGTGGCCAATAGAATAAATCCACCATCAGCCGTGGCTTTTATATCCGCAGCATTATCATTGAATCCGCCATTGAAATAACGGACAAAAGTTTCCGGAACACCTGGGTCTGCATTTTTCTCCTTGAGACAACCGAAACAGGCCATGAGAGAAATGAATACTAGTTTTTTCATACCTGTTCTATAATTTTTTCGGATTGAAATAAGGCCACACAAAACCGATATTCACAATGACACTGCTTTGTCTAAAATCATTGTTGACGAAACCATAGTCGAACGTTGCTTCCAGATTGTTTCTGGCCTTTGAAAGATTAGTTAGGCCGTATTTATATCTGGCATCTACCGTTACGTAAATGTCTCCAAACTTTACTTTCATGCCACCCCCAACAGTAACAGTATAATCCAGCGCATTGTAGGTATCAGTCATGTCTACACTTGGGCCGGTAACAACACTCCCTTCCTCAGGAAAAGAAGTCAATAGCTCTGATGTGCTTTTGGTAAGCAAACTAATTCCGGGACCTAGCATGACATAAGGGTTGATGTTAATGTCCTTTATCTTGTACTGCAACAATCCGTTCAAATCTAATCGGGTCTGGGCAAACTTATTTTCGATATTAGAATAGGTTAATCCACTTTGGTCGTTTATGGTAAGGACCTCGTTGGCATAACTGGCAGATTGATTCATAACTAGAATCTCTGGAGCAGCCGTCCATTTGGAGTTGCCACGTCCGCCAAAAAGTTCTTTTTCAAAGACAACGCCAAATTGAATGTTAAATACCGGTGAATATTCACCCTTGCCTGTAGAATTTCCACCTACATAATAATTTTTGATGGCTGTTGAATAGGTTGAATTTGCTCCGAATTTTAACCCTAATGAAAACAATGGCTTGGTCCTGAAAGTACGATACAAAGCAGTAAATTCAGCAGGATCCACATTTTCATTGATTTCGAAAAAATGGTCGGTGTTCAGTAAGCGTATCATCGTCTCGTCTGCCAGCACGGGTTCTTCCTGATAGAGGTAAGCCAATGTCAAAATTCTTAACGCCTCTACACGCTCTTGCTTTGTAAATTTGGCATCACCACTGGTCAAACAATTTTCCAATAACGCAGGAATCTCATGAAATCTTCCCTGTTCGTAGGTAGATCTGGCCAATCGCAAAGTTTGTGCACAGGTTGATGTTTGCCCATAGCCATATCCACACACAAAAATGAATAGAAAGCCAACTATAAACTTTTTTATCATAGGTTCTACTTATTGTTAGCAGGAAGATTGGGGCATGTGCTTTCATAAGGAATGTCAGTACCCACAAAAATCTCCCACTCTTCTTTAGACATATTCCGGTCTACCAATCCACATAAAATCTCCGACATGGTTTCTATTCGGGTAGGCCAGGCATGAATAGGGTAATCAGTGCTTCCAATATTTTCTTTTACACTATTGATACCCACTATCAACTGCTCATCATCAGGGGAGAAGGCGACATCCCAAACCCAGTCATGATCACTCAACACGAGGGGTTGTTCTTGAAGCTTTCTCACGTTCCAAAGCCGAATTTTGAAATCTTTACTGGCAGAGGCCATGAAAGTGCCTTCATGGTTGAATCGAATTTTCTCGATCGTACCGGTATGACCGGATAGTTCACGAATGATAATTCCGTTGTCAACAATTTTCAATAGTCCATCGATATCACCGACATAAACCCGCTGACCGGTTGGGTCAAATGTAGCCGCAGACAATGGGCTCTTGGATATCCTAATTACTTGCTCTTCATAATTATTCTGGATATCCCAGATATAAATATTTCCATCTTCACCTGCGCCCACCAATTTGCTACCCTGGTCATTTAAACTCAAAGAATTGATCTTGGTTTTGGTAGCAATCACTTCGTTGGCCGTGTTCAGGTCGCTGTATTTAATGCTCCTTCCTGAATTGTCGCGGGCGTAAAATCCTTTTCCATCTTTGGCGAAGTGAATGTCGCCAATGTCAGAAACAAAGCCATATACTTTCTTGGGCGTTGCGGCATGGTTTTTCAGATCGTACACCTCAGCGTAATTGGCGTTTCTGTCCATAGGATATAAACCACCAGCCACCAGTATATTTTCATCTGCACTGATGTCGAGTGTGAATACCAAATAGTTGGATCTTTCCGGAACGATTTCTTCTGCGACCCATTCATCATTTTGGTGCGACCATTTGATGATCTTGCCATCACTACCCCCTGAATAAATATGACTTGAACTAATGCGTGGTTCAATAGCCCGTGCAGAACCTTTTTTGTGCGATTCCATACTCTTGGTCAATGGATGGTCTAAGGTTTTTAAGGCTTCGTATAAGCCATTATAGATATCATTGTCGTAGGCGTATCCTTCATATTTTTTGTTAAAAGTAAATGCCTGTTGAGCCAGCAAGGCTTCCTGAGTAGGATTGCTATTTAACTCCTGGGATTTGAGCGCCATTGCTTTTCCTTGAGCGATGTAGCGTTGCCTTCTAGCCTCAGCTTCGTTTTTGATAGCCAATTCTCTTTGCTGATTGGCAGTCATTTCGTTTTTCTTTGCCAGTTCAGCATTGGCTACAGCAAGTTTTTCATTTCGCACGGCCAATTGTCTTTGCACATCGGCTGCTTCCCTTTGACGTTCAGCTTCTAGTGCGTTTAGAACTGCTAACTTCCGCTGTTCCTCAGCATCTTTACGTGCTTTTTCCGCCAAATCTCTTTGCTTGGTCGCTTCATCTCTTTGTGACTCTGCATCTTTTTGAGCTACTGTTGCAGCAGCAGCATTTGCTACGGCCAAAGCTTCCTGCCGCTTCGCTTCAGTCTGCTGATAAATCGCATAAACCAAAAACATCAAGGCTACCACCATCAGTGAACCAAACACGATCGCAGTGACTCGGGCCCGCTGGAGTTTTCTCTTCTGCTCGAGTTCTTTGATTCGCTGCTCGGTCTCAAACTCTTTGCGGGAGTATTCCAGAAACACCATCGTCCGCTCAAAGGCGGGGTGGTAGCGCTGTCCCCAAACCAAAGTGGGTTTGTGTTTAGCTTGCCAGTTGAGCGCCAACTGCAAATCCGGTGGGCGCCACAAACCTGCCTTGCCCACCTGGTACATGGCCGCCGCTTCGGCCAGACGCAAATACATTTGCACGGCCTCGGCTTCGTCATCTACCCAGTTCTTCAGCCGCACCCATATCCGCATCAAACTCTCGTGCGAGATATCGATCATGGATTTCGAACCAAGTTCCATTCCATGTGCAGGAGTCAATAACGAGCGTCCTGGCTCACGGAATTTTTCAATCACATCCGCCACATCTTGTTCGGATACATCTGCGATGGCGGCAATCTCGTTTAGTCGTGTTGGCCTCCTGATACCAAAGTTCTCACCGCGCTTTTCGGTGATTGCTTTGAACATGATCTCACAAATCCGCTTCTGCTCTTCATCCAACTCTTCAAATGCCTCATTGGCATGTTGCGACAAGGCTTCCGACATCGTTCCGATCGCCTCGTAATGTTTGAGATCGACAGGCTCATCTGCGTAGTCTTTATAGTGAGACCAATAAGACCAGGTACGCATCAAGGCATGCTGAAGAATGGGAAGCTGATCTGGATTGTCCCCCAAATCATTTAAGAGTTGCTGTGTCAACCTTGGACTTATGTTGGCACCACCCACAGCTACCGGTCCTTCAATGGCCCTGCGCTTTTGATCGCGCGTCATCTGCGGGATGAGGTAGTGACTATCATTCAGTTTTCTTGTTAATTCAGGAAACTGGGCACAGTCGCCAATAAAATCAGAACGCATGGTAATAGCTACGTAGATCGGAGCGTCTTCATAGTTGATCGCTTCCATCAACAAGTTCACAAATGCCAGCGTCTCGTCTACGGATCCGGGATCTGTACTGTCTTTGAAGCGGAAAAGTTCTTCAAACTGGTCGACAAGTATGAGGTAGTTTGTTTTTTTGGATCTTCTGGATTGTTGCACAGCTTCGACTAATCCCAATGAACTGCTTCGCAGCAAGGTGCCTACAATGGTGCGTTTTATCTTTTGATCTTCAACATCCGAGCCGGAGTAGTCATCGGATGATTTTAATAATGCCTCTGCCAGATTGTCGATCGGGCCAGCCCCGGGGCGGGTCACCACCACTTCCCAGTCAGGACTTACATCTGTTAAGAATCCACCGTATAGGATGGGCAATACGCCACAATACACGAACGAAGACTTACCACTTCCTGATGGACCAATTACACCAACAAATCGATTCTTCGAAAGTTTGAGAAGTACTTCGTCACTTTGACCTTCTCGACCAAAGAAGAGGTGACTTTCTTCAATCTTAAATGGACGAAGCCCGGGAAATGGATTAGCCGTGCCAACTTTTACTCCTATTTCGTCAACTTCCTTACTCATGATATTATGATTTAATGTCCGATAAAAATGATTTTAACGATTCCAGCGATTTATTTCGATCTCCTGAAATCAATGTCAAATTTTGATTTTTAAAACCCTCTAACCCTGTCGAATTTTCAGAAGAAGTGATGATGGCTTTACCCAGAATCGGCTTTTTACGACCAAAGCCGGGTGCCTTCAATAGATCCAGCACTTTCATGCGCACCCACTGATCATTCACTTTGTCTTTAAAAATGATCGCGCCATCCAGTGAGCGAAGGTTATCAATATGATTTTTTCTCACTTCCAATAGGTCTCCTTCAAAAACAGGCTCCACTACATGAAAACCATTTTTCTCTATCATTTCCCGATAGGGTTGCACTGCCTGATTGTCCACTCGGTCGTGAACCAGGTAAATGGATTTACCTTCTCTGTCAATGGTGGTTGTTTTTTCCTGCGCCTCGAGCAATTCTTCACGCATGATGTTTTTGAAGTCTTCCAGTGGATTCTGCAGAATCTCAGCACCTTCCTGAGCTTCCACGTCTCTTTTAATAGTGTCTATAAAAGCCTTTTGCCGGTCGCTCGCGTTTTTCAAATTAGGAGAGATCCAAATCAACCTGGAGAAATCCTCTTTCTGTTTTTTCTTTACACCAGCCAGCTCTGCTGCCAGTTGGTTCTGAATATCCACTACCGATTGTTCAGCGCCTTCAGGAATTTCACCATAAGCACTTCCAATGAGATGAATGGATAAGCTGCATTCCTGGAGGTCTTTTCTTACCATTTTATCCAATTCTGAAAATTGGGTAGGCAATGTGTGATTGGGTAATACGATGTATCCATGTCGCTGTAATTCGCGCTTGATGATATTTCTTTGGACGGATAGATCATGCCCGGTTTCCGCCAGGTAAATCGTCTTTCTTTTAAAAATGTTTTTTACCTCTGCGTTGGTTTCTCCTTCCTTGATGTAAAGCAGTGTCTCATGAATATCATAGGCCAGGTCAACCATTTTCATCCAATACTGCTTTTCCGCCTCCGCGCTGAAAAAATCAGAATACTCTTTCATGAGTCCGGTTTCGGCATCCAATTGATACATGTCATAACCGATCAGATCGCGTAAGCGTGGAGGTTGTTCATGAAGGGAAAGGGGAGACTTCAGCACTTTAAACACCCTGCTGGCATTGGATGATTCTGTGGCTTTATAAAACTGCTCTACAGTATCGAGGCATCGCCCTGAATCAACGAAGTCTTTGGTGAGAATGGTAACCAACACAGCGACATTGTCTAAGGTGGAGGCCGTAACAGAATCAAACTCTTCCTTCAATACCACGTTAGGTGTTTTTCCTAACACCTGGAGCAACATCAATTCTAGGAATTTCTTGAAATGTGATACCCAACCCAGTTCCTGTTGGGTAGGTGCAGCGTTATCTTTTTCTGCGAAGGTGATTAATACATCAATATCTAAAGCCATATAGACAAATTCAAATTATTTAAATCAAGAGTAAACTTTTGCTCTTTGGGTACTATTCTTAATCAGACCTTGAACGAGTTCGTGATGATTAGCCAGCACAAAGTAAAAGTCGGTCAAACTCATTCTGAAAACCACCGTACGTTCAAGGGCCACTCCCTCAGTATATTTTGGACTCGGGCCATCCTGGAAGAGATCACCAAAAGTATCTCCCTTCTTGAGCGAAACTACTGGCTGGTCTTCATATTGAAGTTGCAACTCACCATCGGCTATAATGAGCAACGGTGGCTCTTCATTGTCATTAACCTGTATCTTATCCCCTGTTTTTAAGGTCACGGGCAGGATTTTATCTGCCAGGTCACTCAATAGATTACCGTGAATATTTTTGAAGACAGGAAGCTCTTTGATGAACATAACCATTTCGATTCCCAGAAAGAATCCATCATCCAATCCATCAAGGAGTTGATTGTTTTCAATGGAGGCATCAAGGAACTTTTTGTCTTTGAATGGTAATCGGTCGGCTATGGTTTGGTAGGCTATTTTGTCCTTGTTGTAAATCACCCATGCTGCAGTCTCCTGCAGCAACTTATCCTGATTAAACATTTGGGCAATCAAACCCCGGCTAATTCTGAAATCGGGTAGGTATACAGACAAGTGAACAGCACATAACTTGGTCCAACGATTATTATAATTAAAGTCTCGGTTGAGGATATAGTTAACCACCTGCACGGGGTTGTAGGTTTCTCTCGGGAAATAGATTTGTAATTTTTCCAGTTTGGATGAGGTTTCATCATCATCTAACAATGGAATGATTTTTGGCTTGAGATCCGGGTCAACAAACAAATCCAATAGCTCTAGTGCATAAGCAGTTCCATCGGCTGAATCTGATTCGATATTCTCACGAACCAATTGCACGGATTGGGGATCGTACAGCAATGAAAGGAGCAAAGTTATTTGATCGTAATTTTCTTTAATCTCCTCTTTGAGGGCTTCCTTGAGATAATCAAACTCTTCCTGCTCAGGCAATTCATCCAGGGCGGCAAGATTCCACAGGGTCTTGCCCATTTCAAGATCAAGTAAATCTTTTACTATCAGCGCTTCCCGGCCCTGAGCTTGATAATGGATAAATCTTAATGAATACAAAATCTGTTTTACTATTCGCTTATCGGGATAATCGGCTTTTTCCCACATCAAAGCAATTGCTTTTTCCCCGCCAATGTGCCCGATGATTTGGACGATCTTAAGCATCACCAGATCCTTTTGCCCGGATTTATGAAAAGCGGTTTCCAATGTTTCCAGGGCTTCCTCACCAGCTTCTTTCAAAGCGGAGGCAGCCGCATGGGCGTATGCCGGTGAAGACAACAACTCGATGAGCACATTCCATGTCTCTGGTCTTTTTACTTTCCTTGCGGTAAGTAGTGCTTCCTTGCGAACGCGAGAATCCCCATCGCGCAGCAGTTCCAGCAACATGAAAATGGTTTTTTGGCTTACCATTTTGCGAAGAAGCTTAGCGGCCAGCATGCGGTCAGATTGCTTTACAGACTTACTTAACTTCATGAGTTTGTCAACTCCGATGGAAAGCAAATCACTGTCTTCAGCCTCTCCGGCTGCTTGCTTAGCCAAATCTTTGATCTCGCTATTGAAATCCTGATCAATTCCTAATTCCGAAATTTTTTCTTTGGCAAATTGCCTCACCTTTTTTAGGTCGCTGTCGGCCAGTCTGATAACAGAGCTTTCGAATAAGGCAGGCTCCAATTTTTCAGTCAATTTCAAGCCGTAGATTACTTTGTCCTCTACTGTGCTGTTTACCTCACGGGTAAGTACACCGTCCATGGTAAACTCCTTGGTCAGGTGTTTTTCAGCATCTGTTTTATTAATGATCAGTGAGTTTTGGAGTGTTTCACGGTAACCCTTGTACATTCTGCCTGTTACCCAGTACCATATTAATAGGATCGGAATGGTAAATAAGGTTACGGATAACAGATTAAAGATCTCAAAAGAGTTGATCAACACAATCAGACCCCCGGCAATGGTACTACCTATTCCGATTACAATTCCTTCAATCTTGGTTTGCGCATCAATCTTGATGGACTTGTCAATAGGCACATAGTAAAATTTGAAAGTGGGATCATCAATGGCTTCCTTCATGGAATTGATGAACAGCTTGCTCATGGCAATCATGATGAAAAAGAAAAACAAGGTACTGCCTGCTCCAGAGTCATAACCGAAGAATAACCCCAAAGCAAACGCTCCCCCAGTAAATATGAGAAGGAGTACAGGGTTAATAAGCAAAGATACCCTTAAGCCGTAGTCCTTATTGATTTTATCTGTGACAAACGTGGTAAATATGAAACTGAAGATTACAATGGTTCCCTCGAATAAACTGAGGAAGTAGGGAAGGTATTCGGGGTTAGCCGCG
>DATCZR010000039.1:0-8635 GCA_036525835.1 Cyclobacteriaceae bacterium | reverse complement strand
CAAGTGTGAAACATAATTTGGCTGACTACCATAAAAATGATAATTGGCTAAACATAAGACCTCCGAACAGCAATCTATCACCATCACAGGTGGCGGAATTGGAAAATAGATTGAAGGCTATTGAATTCAGTATTACCGGTTAGCAGACTGAAAGAATTATTCAGAATTATTCAATTTCAACAGGTGCTTTTGTACTTTTCCAAGAGCAGTACGAGGCAACGCGTCCAGGCTAACAAATCTCTTCGGGATTTTAAATGAGGCCAACGCCTTTTTACACTTTTCTAAAATTAATTCTTCATTTAGTTGTCCATTTGGCACTATGAAGGCAACAGGTAGTTCACCCCTAATCTTATCAGGCACCCCAATCACGGCAGCCTCCTTAATTTCATCCAGTTCCATTAAGAATTCTTCAATCTCCCGGGGATAGATATTAAATCCACCAGAAATGATAAGCTCGCTTTTTCTGCCTCTTAATGTATAATAACCATCATTCGAAATAACCGCCATGTCGCCCGTTTTGAAATAGCCATTTTCGAAGGCTTCATGGGTCGCATCGGGCCTGTTCCAATACTGTGTAAAAACATTTGGGCCTTTAATGTGAATCTCACCTTCTTCTTCAATGCCCGCTATTTTTCCGTCAGGTCTAACTATTTTAACTGAGGTATCAGGTAAAGGAAACCCCACCGTGCCAGCTCTTCTCTCTCCTTCATAGGGATTACTGATGTTCATGAGTGTTTCTGTCATCCCATACCGTTCTAAGATTACCTGACCGTATTTTGTTTTGAATTCTACCAATACTTGTGGTGGGAGTGGGGCAGACCCAGAAACAAACAACCGTACCGACTTACTCATGGCTTTGGCCACTTCATCCGGTTGATCAAGCAGCCTAACATACACGGTAGGCACACCATAAAATAAGGTGGGCATGAAGTCCTCAAATAATGCTGGTAATTTTTGATGTTCTAATCGGGGTAACAATCGGATGGTACCTCCAGCGGCAAGAAGGCAATGCATGCCATTGGCCAATCCGTGTACGTGAAACAGGGGCAATCCAAGAAGTAGTTTATCGTCTTTCGTAATTTTCCAGCACGTATTGAGGTTGTTAGTATTAGCTATAAAATTGTTGTGAGAGAGAACGGCACCCTTGGATGTGCCCGTGGTACCCGATGTATAGATGATGGCGGCAGCATCGTCAACAGATAGGGGCAGGGAATTCAAAACGGTTGACTGCGGTTTGGCTTGTTCGGCTAGTTCGCTTACGATCCAGGTATCTACTTGAGCAATGTGTTCAGCTGCGACAAAACCTTTGGGATTGGCGTCCTTTACGATATGATTAATCTCTCTGTCTCTGTAAAGAATATTTACCGGCACTATGATAACCCCAATCTTCAGACAGGCTAAATACAAATCGATAAATTCCATGCAGTTTTCGAGATAAAGACAAAGTCGATCGCCTTTCCTTAGTCCTTTGGATAGGAGCAGGTTGGCCATTTGATTGCTGCGGAAATCAAGGGCACCAAAGGTGAATGCATCTTCTTGAATTATTAATGCAATTTTCTCTTTTCGCTCTTGAAAAGATCGGTTGAAAAGTTCAATAATGTTCATGAAATACTTATCTCAATTATCAAGGATAAGTATAAAAACTTTATTTAACCAGTATAAAATACGGAGCAGGTTCACGAATTCAGGTATCTCTACTAAATTGGAATGGAAATTTATTTTTTGGTTTCTGAATATACGCTTACTGTACGCGCTTCTGATTCCTTTGCCACCTTTTTTAAGTTTTTTGCATATCTGCGCTGTAGATCTTTGGCTTTTTTGGCTACCATCTTATCGTGCTTGAGTCCAGGCTTGGGGCAATCCCACGCTTCAATCTTACTTAACTCCTTGGCTTTGTAAGCTGACTCCTGAAAGTAATCCTGATTATTGGCCAAGGCTTCCTTGCGTTTAGCCATCACGTATTTCAAACGATGTGCTTTTGCCTTTCTCAGTTTCACCAACTCGGGTTTGGGACAATAAAATAAACTTGTTGACTGACAAGCCATGCCCGCGAAGAGTAATATTAATATGATCAGGCGTGCAATCATGTAGTAGAATAGTTTAACAATTTAATTAAAATGAAAACAATTAGCATACTGAAAAACAGATTGTTATGGCTTCTGATTAAAATGACTAATTATTAAGTAAAACATCATCTTTTGCACTTAGGTTCTTTTCACCATTGACTACAGAACGGCATTCAAGGAGGGAGGGTGTAATATTCGAGCAGGATAATCTAAAATGCCTATGGGATTGCTATAAGGGCTCAATTTGTGTAATTTTGGCTACCAAATTGAAATGATAATTGACCCGTCAGGATCTCTGGGTCAAAACAAAAACCACATAAATACTATGAAATTACAACGATTAGGTATTATCCTTTTGCTATCCATGCTAGTGGCCTGCTCACCGGCAAAGAAAGAAGAGGAGAATGAGGAAAAAATGGAAACAGAAGAGCCACAAGAAATGGCTCAACCCACTGCCTATGCAACCATTAATCCTGCCAGTGGAAGTGCTGTGTCGGGCACAGCTAATTTTGTTAAGACTGGTGACATGACGGTGAGAATGACGCTCGAAGTACAGGGATTGACACCTGGAGAGCATGCTTTGCATTTGCATCAAAATGGGGATTGCAGCGCTGCTGATGCGACTTCTGCAGGAGGACATTGGAACCCTACTGGAATGGCACACGGTAAAAGGGGAGAAGCAGAATTTCATGCTGGAGATGTAATTAATCTGACTGCTGATGCAGATGGAAAAGTATCCTGGAGTGAAGAAATCAATGGATGGACCATCGGAGGAGATGAGAGTACCAATATCCTTAATCGCGGCATTATTATTCATGAAAAGTTGGATGATTTTACCACCCAGCCCACAGGAGCTGCGGGTGGTAGAGTGGCATGCGGTGTGATCATGGAAGGAAAGATGTAACCGGTGGTATATGCGAATCGAAAAGGGCACCTTTAAAGGGTGCTTTTTTTGTGTCAAGTATTTCTGTTGTCCAAATATCCTGTTCAATAACGATGGAAAATACAAGGCAGTTTTTCTATGTTATCTTACTCTCCTCAATAAGCAATTAAAATAAATATACTGGTGTGCGCATCTTTATTTCACATTTTGGCTACCTTTTACTAAGGTTAATTAGAAATTATGAAACTCATTTCGCTAAGCTGCATTTTGTGGTTGGTTGGGTTGAGTGCATGTACCGAAGAGGCCATCAACCTTACCTGTGCTGATCCTTTAGGCACCGATGGCATCACTTTAAAAGATCAACAGTATACTTGTTTCCAGGATAAGTTTAACAACTGTGTTTGGTTTCGTCTTGAATTTACTCCTCCGGAGATCAGATCTGTACTTGTCATCACCGGTAACGAAGTGGCAAGTATATATGATGCAGGTGAAGTGACCTGCCTGAGTAATGTCAATGTAAAACCCACAACAGGCTTTTTGTTTGCCACGGTAGCCAAACTGCATCATGGGTATGTCATCCAAATGGCGGACGGAAGCTATGCCAGATTATTTATTGATTCCTGGAAGATGTCAGGTAATCAAGTGACGGAAGTTAATATCACACGACAATATGCCTACTAAAATTACGAGATGGATGATTGTATTTGTCATGGTGCAGATGGCGATTATCGTCAATGCACAATCCAAGCTTTATATCTCAGGGGGATTGTCGCATGTTTTTGGATCGGGAGTGAATATCTTTATTGGGCAGGAAGATTTCAAATTCGATTTTAAGTATGGAATTCTTGATATAGAATATGAAAAGAGAGTTGTAGGATCATTTAATTTTTTGACTGGTGCCTCACTTTTTAGTAGCGGATACAAAACTACCGATGATTCATTTAGCTCTTTGAGTGATTTTAAGGCTACCTATATGGCCGTCCCGCTTATGGTGAGGTGGAATGTGGGAAATAAAAATATGTATTACCTGGACTTTGGACTAAGTCCCTATTATCTCGCTGATGCGCATCTGACAGAAAGCATTACCCGCTTCGGAAATACTATTACAGTATCTGGAGATATTGCCAATTATTCCAATCGGTTTTATTATGCCTCCAAAGTTCAGATGATAATATTACTTAATCGATTTAGCATTGGTGCTTATTTTATTTTTCCTGGCAAAGGGCAGACTACCTTGAAAAATCTGGAGGGAAACTGGGGGTTGAATAAACAACAATCTACTTATTTGCTATCCAACGGATTTTCTGATTATCAAATCATTGGCTTCAAAGCAGGTTGGCGCATTTTATGAAACAAGCCACAACCATCTTCTTTGTCTTCATGTGCCTGATTGGTGCCAGCGCCCAAAAGTCCTATAAGCTAAGCAAGACGGTAAGAGAGATCCGCAAGATCAATCGAATCAAAGATCCGGAAAAAGCCATAGCCGATATCGAATCGCTCATACCCAATATCCCTCAGGGAAATGCTAGAATCAGAAATTTCAGGATATACCTGACATTGCGCCAGGCGGATTTGTATATGCGAACAGGTGACTTTCAAAATGCAGAAACGCTACTAACAGCACTGGTAAAAGAGACTGATGAGCTTGGGGAAATTAAATGGTTTAAAGCCATGCTCCCATTTCTTGAAGGGACCATTTTCGATAGCTATGACCATCTTGGCTACTATTATTTGACAACCGGTAACCTGAAAAAAGCAGAAGAATTTTTTTTGATTTCAAAAGACAAACGCGAATCGGTATTTCCAAAAAGGAGTGTACACCGCATCCTGCCGCAGGTAGGTCTGGGGTCATTGTATTACAGAAGAAATGAATTTGATGAAACGTATCGCATCTTCAACCAGGTGGAACACTCATTACGCAAGGCGACCTCTACTTTCTATGACTATGACAATGTAAGCAGGCTCTACCTCAACGACCTGGCTGAAATTTGCTTACGCCAGGGAAGGGGAGTAGAAGCCTGGAATTATATCAATGAGTTATCCTTGGCTTCGTCCGGCATTGCCAAATTTGGTAACCGCATCGGTAGCCGATTGGAAATTGCTCGCATCTTTGAACTAAAGGCAAGATACTTTTTACTTGAAAAGGATTATTCGAAGGCTCAGGAATATTTAAACCGCGCCAATAAATACTACAGTGATAAGATCACTACCTCGGATGTAAAATTTAAATTACTCAAGACACAAGCGCTGGTCTATTGGTCCCAGGGTGATCTTGAAAAATCAGATCAAGCTTTTCTGACTTTGGTAAATGCCTATCGGGACCATATCAATCAGAACTTCATTTCGATGAGTGAGTATGAAAAGGAGCAATTTTACAATACACTAAAAAGTGATTTCAATTTATTCAATGCCTATGCTTTGCAGCAACTCGATTCAAAATCTAGCACGCTCATTGAAGCCATGCTCAACAATGCAATCAATACAAAAGCTATTCTGCTCAATGAAAGCAATAAAATTAAAAACAGCATATTAAACAGAGGAGATGTGGCTCTGATTGGCAAACTACGTCAATGGGAGGGAGCCAAGGCAACCCTTTCTGCTTATTATTTTGACAAGGACGCGATTCAGAAAATAGACTCATTAGAAGCCAGGGTGGAGACATTGGAGAAAGAAATTAACAGCCAGTCGCAACTGTTTACGAGCAGGGATAATCCCAAAGATTGGCAACAAGTAAAGTCAAGTTTGAACAGGGATGAAGCAGCTGTTGAGATCATTAGAATCAATACCGTTGAACGATCAAGTGGTAAGATCGGCAGTTTGGGAGACTCTGCGGTGTACCTTGCTATTGTCATCAAGCCAGATAAAACGGCTCCGGAGGTTGTTGTATTCGCGAATGGCAATCAAATGGAAGGCAGGCATTTGAGTTACTATCGCAATTCGATCATGGCCAGAACAGCCGATAATGCCAGCTACATTACTTTCTGGCTTCCTATCATACATGAATTAGCAGGAGTAAGGCGTGTTTATCTTTCCCCCGATGGCGCATTCAACCAGCTCAACCTGAACACATTGAAGAATCCGGTTTCAGGAAAATACCTAATTGATGAGCAGGAATTGATCTACGTCACCAATACAGGTGACCTACTATCAAAATCTGATCCAGTAGCCTCATCAGCGAAAGCCGTGCTAGTGGGTCGACCTTCTTATGATCTCACGGTTATTCCAACTTCCAAGATTGACAACAAAGTATACGGTACCCGTTTTGTGATGACTGATGAATTGGCAAGTTTCAAAGAACAAGAATTTTCCGATTTGCCGGCTACTGAAGACGAAGTCGACCGCATCGAAGAAACATTGACTGCACGAAACATAGCGGTCCAGGTTTTTAAAGGTGAATCGGCATTGGAAGGCAATGTGAAGGCGGTAAACAACCCTATGATTTTGCATGTGGCCACACACGGCTTTTTTGTCGATGATGTCGCCAGCAGTGTCAATCCGATGATTCGATCTGGATTGGTGCTGGCTGGTGTAAAGAATCAAGGGCAAATGGAAAATTCTGATGGTATCCTGACCGCTTATGAAGCTACCAATCTGAATCTGGATAAGACAAGCCTTGTGGTATTATCCGCCTGCGAAACAGGACTTGGAGAGGTGCGCAATGGTGAAGGAGTGTATGGATTGCAACGCGCAATCATTGTGGCAGGTGCAAGCAATCTATTGATGTCTTTGTGGAAGGTTGATGATGAGGCTACGGCTTTGCTGATGACCACCTTGTACAACGCCTGGCAACCAGACAAAAATCAGGAGGCATTTCGGAATGCTCAATTAGCCATGCGACAGCAATATCCTGATCCATTTTACTGGGGGGCTTTTATCATGTTAGGAAAGTGAGTATGAGAAATTTAATCATCATAGCGTTATTCACGGTAACTACATTCACCTCTTCTTTGGCGCAGATAAATGTCGTTCCTTATGCAGGAATAAATGCCACTAAGATGTATGAGCCATTCCTGGGATATCAAAAAGGAGGGAACTTTGGCATCATAGGGCTAGATATAGAATTGCGAAAGAAACCGGCTACTCATCAAAATATCTATGCAACCATGACCATAGGTGTTAGTTACCTCAAGAACGGATTCTATCAATCAGATAACTTTGGCTTCGGTACTTTCTTATACACGGCCAGCGTTACGGACCGACAAATGGAGTATATCCAATTTCCGGTTACGGTAAGACTAAATTGGCAACCATTTCCTTTGGTGGAAGACTGGAGGTTATTTTTTGGTGCCGGACTAACCAATAGCATGCTGATGAGCGCTCGCCTTAGCGAAAAATATACATCCGTATTCATCAGCAGTGACCTGCTGGCACCTCCGGTAACCAGGCACTATGAAGATAGCCGTGATGTCACTGATTTGGGTAAGAAGTCCAGCTTGTTCACACGCATAGAACTGGGAATGATCTACAAAAGAACACAGGTTTCCGTTCGTTTCAGTAAGTCTATTACTAATTTATACTACGAAGGGATTGAGCAAACCTGGCAAATTCCAGCCGATGACTCCGAATACCTGCAGGCCAATAGTGAAGATGGAGGAATTTTTGAGAAATACACAGAGGTGGTAATTGGTCTAAGAATTTTCAACTAAATAACTTCAGCGGCCTCATGCTCTTTTGTGACTATTAGGATCCTGTGGAAGAATAAACTAAACACCTAGGTAAGGGTAGTGTAGTTAAAATTCAATTTAACATAATATAAATTATATAACTTTCCTATGTTTTGCTTGAATGGGGCTAGCTAGGCTGTTTGAGTATCGGATTAGCGTCCAGACGCGCAGCGGATGGTTAACATAAGATCAGATAGATAAACGAGCGCAGGCATTTGAGTTAGCTAAGGTTATCTATCGTTAACGATCTTATGTTAAAGCGAAAGCAAAACCCCGCCAATGTATAATTATATTATGCCTGTCTGGCGGCAGACAGGTTAACCATTCAAGTATGCCACCACGCTTGCCACATCAATACGTGTCTGCGGGCTTACGTTTTCTGTATGAAGTCCGGGATTGTTTGGCATATGCCACCGCACAGTTATACCCGCCCAAACGTTCCGTTCGGTACGGGCGGATAATTTGACTTTATATTAAATAGCCTCCGCCAGCTGGCACCAGCCCCGCCAGGCATAAGTAAAGCTGGCCGCTCAAAAGCCATGCGCAAACCAAAGCCGACATTACACATGCCTGCCCCATCCATCGCTACCACAATGACTGATGTTGATGTTAAGCTGAAGCGTTAAGGCGAATAACAAAGGCTAAGAATTTTATTGTGAGATGCGATAGCCAAATTCTACAATTACATTTAATTTAAAGCCGCATTGGTGGTCCACTTTTGTAATCTGCGCTAATATCCATAGGGGCTTATTCTCGCGATTTCTTATCCTTGGACCAAGTGCCTTACTTAATTTAACCCTTATGAATATTGCCTTGATTCGATCGGTCATGATTGCCCTGATCATGATATTTTTTCATCCATCCCAATGTCAAACCGCAAAAGCAACTCAGGAGCCGGAGGCGGGCATGAAGATATTTAACGTTTATTTTGGTGGCTTGATAGGCCCGATCTACTCGGCCAATATCAATGCAGAAATTAAATTGGCTAACCGAACGGATGGGAGGAAAAAAACAAGACACAG
>DATCZR010000038.1:0-2811 GCA_036525835.1 Cyclobacteriaceae bacterium | reverse complement strand
GCGCTGGCTACCTGGATGTGGAAGATCCACAAATCCATAATATGTACCAAGATTTTTATGGAGTTGATCTTCCCCTGCAAGCCGGGTATAAAATCCCTCAAATGTTTGATGCAGCCATTGAAGGCAAACTCAAAGGCTTATGGATCATCGGTGAAGATGTGGTGCAGACGGATCCCAATACCAATCACGTGAAGAAGGCGCTTTCCAACCTGGATATTTTTGTGGTCAGCGAATTGTTCATGACCGAAACAGCGAAGATGGCGGATGTGGTATTACCGGCCGCGTCATTCCTGGAAAAGAGTGGAACGTTTACAAATGGAGAAAGAAGAATACAGCGGGTGAATGCTGTGGTTGATCCGCTACCAGGCACAAGAGTAGACGGTCAAATCATCGTAGACATCATGAACCGGATGGGATATAAACAACCGGATTATCACCCCAGAACTGCGCTGGAGGAAATATCAAAGATCGTTCCTTTCTTCAAAGGCGTGAAGTGGGACGAGTTGGGGGACAACGGCAAACAATGGCCGGTGTTGGAAGATGGCAAAGGAACGGAGATCATGCACACCGAAACTTTCAAGATCGGCAAGGGACAAATTCAATATCACGATTTCAAGGAATCTTCAGAGATTGTAGACAATAGCGAATCTTTTCCTTTTATCCTCACCACCAACCGCGAGCTGGAGCATTACAATTGTGGAGCGATGACACGCAGAACGCCCAACGTTAATATTCTTACCGAAGATGTTTTGCTCATTAACCGTTCTGATGCGGAAGAAAAAGGAATTAAAGATGGTGACATGGTTTGCGTAAGCTCTGCGCGCGGTAAAGTTGATCTCAAGGCGAGGGTGACGGACGAAGTGAAACCGGGTGTACTCAGTACTACTTTTCATTTTCCTGAAGTACTCGTGAATATATTGACGTCCGGGGTTTCTGATTCCGAAGCCATGTGTCCGGAGTATAAAGTGGTGGCAGTGGATGTAAGAAAAGCCCGAAAGGCAGCCTTGAGAAAAGCGGGTGCTTTTTCAGAGCGCGCGGTTCCTGCCTACCGGCAAAAGTAAATTCACTAAAAATCTAACTTAAGCAGCCACTGGTTGATTGTACACTGCACCTTCCCATGCCTCCAGTCTCGGGTTCATCATTTTGAACCATAGCGGTGGCGCCAACGCAATGATAATCATGGTAGGATAACCAAAAGGCAATTGCGGACTTTGGTCGTAATGGTTCAGCACCTGGTAGCGTTTGATGGCGTTGGCATGGTGATCGGAATGCCGCTGCAACTGAAATAAAAAGAAGTTACTCATCAGGTGGCTGGAGTTCCACGAGTGCAGCGGGTTGACCCGTTCGTATTGGCCATCCACTTGTTTGCGCAGAATGCCATAATGTTCTACATAATTGACCAGCTCCAATAAAGTGAAAGCAAACAAGCTTTGGGCAAAAAAGAAGATAGGAATTTGCCAGTTGATTGATCCGGTTGGACTAAATGCAAAAGTAAGGCCGGCACAAAAAGCAATGGGCAACAAGGTGTACCAGATCATTTGATTTTTTAAGTTGAAAGGTGAAAGACCTTTTCTTTTTAAGCTTTCGAATTCCAGTTTCCAAGCATGCGCATAGCCCACAAAAACAGATCGCACCCAGAACGCATAAAAATTTTCATTTTTTCTGGCGGTAGCCGGATCCTCCAGGGTGGCTACCTGCACATGATGACCGCGGTTGTGCTCAATATAAAAATGCATATAACTGACGGTCATCAACAACAGCTGGCTGTAAAACCGTTCCAGCTTTGATTTCTTGTGACCCAATTCGTGCGCCACGGTGATGCCAATGCCACCAGTGGCCAATGAAAAACTGAGTACAAACCCCGTCCATTCATACCAGTTGGTGAGCCCGCCCCGTGACACTACATATACTCCCCAGAAAATAAATCCCAGTTGCACATAGGTCCAGATGTAAGTGATGAAGCGGTAATAGAATTCTTCCCCCACTATTTTGGCACGGCTAGCTTCCAAGTTGGAGGTATCGATGCCAAAGTGCTGATCCAACAGTGGGAGCATGACAAATGCAAAACCCAGGGTGAGGAAATTCCACCAGCCACCCAGGTAGAATCCTGCCACTACAAGCGCAGGAACTTCAAAAGCGTAAAAAAATCTTAGTTTTTGAATTCCGGTAACCATATTGACTATAAAAGTAGCCTAAAAACTTTGAATTGTCCAGATAGTATTAACGTAGGATGACTCACACTCAGTAAGTGAATTCATATATTTATACACCAACTCCAATATCATGAAAAATTTTAGCTTAGGAATACTCGCACTCTTTACCTTTTGTTTCATCGGGTGTAACAACCAAAGTTCGACAACAAATTCCTTGCCCTGGGAGGTGTCAACCCCCAAAGAAGTAGGGATTGAAGAGGCAGTCATCGACTCCATTGACCACGACATTAAAAATGGTGATTACGGACTGGTGGATCATTTTCTGCTGATTCGTAATGGCAAGATTGCTGTTGACCATCATTACAAACAGGATTACACAAAGATTTCACTTGAATATGATACTGCCAATCACCAATATAACTATGATCATCCCGATTGGCACCCCTATTATAATTATACCGACTTGCATTCATTGCAGTCCGTATCCAAAACGGTTACTTCAATACTTATAGGTATTGCCAGGGATGAAGGGTTCCCTATTAATTTAGATTCTGCAATACTGCCACTGTTTAAAGAATACAACATTGACATGAATGACAAGCTAAAAATGTCAATCACTCTTCGGGATATGCTCACGATGCAAAGTGGTATCTCCTGG
>DATCZR010000037.1:0-2547 GCA_036525835.1 Cyclobacteriaceae bacterium | reverse complement strand
AAGCTCAAGCCGGGTGGATACATTTAGTTTTACGCTAGGCGGTAAACTGATTCGCAACAATTTAAACATCATGATAGATGGTGAAGGATGCGAATCACATTTTTACGGACTCTATCTAACAGACGGAGATACCTTAGTGGATAACCATACCGTAGTAGATCACAAAAAACCAAATTCATTCAGCAACGAACTGTACAAAGGATTGATGGATGGAAAATCCAAAGGTGTTTTTAATGGAAAGATATTCGTTCGGCCTCAAGCACAGAAAACAAACGCATTCCAGTCGAACCGAAATATATTGTTGAGTGAAACCTCTTCAGTTAACGCAAAACCGCAATTAGAAATTTGGGCCGATGATGTAAAGTGTTCTCATGGTTGCACAACGGGTCAGTTGGATACCGAAGCACTTTTCTATTTGCAATCAAGGGGCATTCCAAAGGCAACCGCCAAGGCCATGCTGCTTTATGCATTTGCAGGTGAGGTGATCGAGGCCATTAAGGATGAGAAACTAAGAACCTATATAGACTCGATTGTTTCTGAAAGGCTCCACAAAAGTTTTTAATATGAACGTTTCCGCTCCTGCTAAATTAGATGTTGAAAAAATAAGGAAGGAATTTTCCGTTCTTCATCAGCAGGTCAATGGTAAGCCACTGGTTTATCTTGATAATGCGGCTACCTCTCAGAAACCAAAGCGGGTAATCAACAAACTGATCGAATATTACGAAGGTTACAATGCGAACATCCACCGTGGCATTCACACGCTGGCGGAGACGGCAACCCGGGCCTATGAGCTGACACGAGAATCCTCAAGACAATTCCTTGGAGCCAAACACATTGAGGAGATCATATTCACGCGCGGTGTTACAGAAAGTATTAATCTCATGGCATCCAGTTATGGTAAAGCTTTCATAACAGAAGGAGATGAAATCATTATCTCTGAGTTGGAACACCACAGCAACATTGTTCCATGGCAAATGCTCTGTGAAGAGAAAAAGGCTGTATTAAAAGTAATTCCAGTCAATGAAGCAGGGGAAATCGAAATCGATAAATTCAAAACGCTGCTTGGCCATAAAACAAAAATCGTTGGCATCAATCACGCCAGCAACAGTCTAGGTACCGTCAATCCGATACAGGAAATAATCCGAATGGCTCATGAGAAAGGGGCTGTTGTGCTTATTGATGGAGCTCAGGCGGCTGCGCACTTGCCGATCAATGTTCAGGAACTGGATGCCGACTTTTATTGTGTTTCCTCTCACAAGATGTATGGCCCAACGGGTGTTGGGATTTTGTATGGCAAAAAGGAGTTGTTGGAGAAAATGCCTCCTTACATGGGTGGTGGTGAAATGATAAAAGAGGTTACTTTTAAGAAGACGACTTATAATGACCTTCCTTACAAGTTTGAAGCAGGCACACCCAACATCGCGGATGTAGTTGCATTCAATGAAGCCATTGAATTTGTCAACGAGCTCGGTAAAGAAAACATAAGTCGGTACGAACACGAGCTTCTTGCCTACGCCACTGAAAAAATAGGAAAAATTAAAGGAATAAAAATAATTGGCACATCATCACAAAAAGTAAGTGTCCTTTCTTTTGTCATTGATGGCATTCATCATTTCGACATCGGCCAAATGCTGGACACACGTGGCATTGCCGTGAGAACGGGACATCACTGTACCCAACCTTTGATGGACCGGTACGGTATTGAAGGAACTGTGAGGGCTTCGTTTGCAGTTTATAATACAAAAGAAGAAATCGATAGTTTAGCAGAGGGTTTAATTCGAATCGTTAATTTTCTGAAACCTTGAGTTCGATCACCAAAATACAAGACGAAATCGTCAATGAGTTTAGCCTGCTGGATGGTGACCCGGAGATGACTGTACTATATATTATGGAGTTGGGTCAAAAGCTTGCTCGCATGAGAGAAGAAGACAAGACAGAAGAAAATGTTGTTAAAGGATGTCAATCCAAGGTATGGCTATTGGGCAGGCTGGAAGATGACCGTGTCTATTTCTCAGCAGACAGCAATACAGCCATTACCAAGGGGCTCGTAAGCCTACTTTTGAGGATATTTTCCGGACAAACACCAGAGCATATCTTAAATGCGGAACTTAACTTTATGAGCAAAATTGGAATGGAACGATTCATTGGCACCCAGCGTTCCAATGGTTTTGCGGCCATGATCAAGCAAATCAAGTTATATGCCCTGGCTTTTAAAACACAGTTAGAACTCAAATGAGCGAACAGGAAAAGAATCAAACGATAGAAAAAGAAGCAGGTACCCCTGATTTACGCGATAAGGTGGTCGCCGCGATTAAGACCGTATACGATCCCGAAATTCCTGTGGATGTTTTTGAATTGGGATTGATATATGAAATCAATGTATATCCAGTCAACAATGTATATGTGTTAATGACGCTAACTTCTCCCTCCTGCCCATCAGCAGAAGTGATACCTAGTGAGGTAGAGCAAAAAATAAAAGAAATTGAAGGAATTAATGATGTAAAAGTGGAGTTAACTTTTGATCCGCCTTACACGCAGGAGATGATG
>DATCZR010000036.1:0-7584 GCA_036525835.1 Cyclobacteriaceae bacterium | reverse complement strand
GGGTTTTATGAGCATTGTTTACAAAGTATGTATAGATGCTTTAACAAAGACTTAAGGTAAGTGTTTTGATCTATTTTGGTTCATTTAAGCACAAATTTAAGTATAAGTTACCAAATGGATATCTAGTCGGTTTTGAATACTTTTGCAACCTTATGACAAAAGATAGTTTTGAAGTCCATTTACCCCTGTTCGAAGGACCTTTTGACCTGCTGTTATTCTTTATAGAGCGAGATGAGTTGGATATCTATGATATTCCAATTGCCACTATTACAAATGAATTTCTTGATTATCTGCATCACCTGGAGACACTCAATATGGAGGTAGCAAGCGAGTTTATTTTGGTGGCCGCCACCTTAATGCGCATCAAATCCAAGATGCTGCTACCACGACCACAAATAGATGAACAAGGAAACGAAATTGATCCGAGAGAAGAATTGATCAAACATCTTCTTGAATATAAGAAGTACAAATCAGTAATTGACGATTTCCATAAACTGGAAGAATCAGAATTGCAAAAAGAAAAGCGAGGTAACATCATGAAGGAACTTCGTTCTTTGGCAGAGAGCACTAATGTGGAGGCGGAGCTTCAGGATATCGATCTCTATAAGCTCCTAACTGTTTTTGAAAAAGTGCTAAAAAGGCACGAAGAGGAAAAGAATAAACCTGTACATCAGGTAATTCAATATCCTTATACGATCGATGGTCAAAAGACATTTATCACTTCCGAGTTAAAGAAGAAAACAAGAATTGCATTCACAGACCTATTTGGAGAAACACCCACACGTATTTCTTTGATCTTCAATTTCCTGGCCATCCTGGAAATGCTGGCATTAGGTACACTTGACATTCAAATTGGTGAGGGCTACAACAACTTTTGGATTAAGACTCCGAAGGAAGACAAAGTCAATGAATCTAATCCTTAGGAATTCGATCCAATAGTCCGCCAATTAGTCGAACTAAGGTCACCTTAGTGGAAATGGTATTATAAATAACCTGAGAAGCCTCTAAGGCCGCATTCCTGGCATTTTCCTGTACTATTCTAAGATCTATGGCACTTAGGGCGCCATTCCGATAACGCTCATTGGCCAGTTCCAGGTTAAGGTCAGCTGCTTCTAATTTTGTCAATTCAATATCAACCAATCGATTCCTTAGGTTATATAAGTCAAAGTTTGCCAGTAAATCATTTTCCAACGATAGTTTCAATTGCTCTGTATCCAACTCAGCAATTTTTTCCTGGACCTTGGAGTTTTCAATAGTGCGCTTTATCTGCCCCCCATTGAATAAATTGAAACGCAAAGAGAAATTCCCATACGCTCCATATGAATTTCCACGCTGGGTAAGTGGTCTCAATGCGGTTTCATTAACTACGTTGTAAACAGGTTGATTAGGGTCTCGATTGACATTGCCAACCACATTTTCAATGGTATTTCCTGTTGTCGTTCGGAAATTAGCATTGAGCTGATCTAGACTTCCATTTGCGCCTATGTTAAGATTGATAGTTGGGTATAAATCTGACTGAGCCAATCTGGTGTTGTATCTAAGGATTTCCTGCGTGGTGTATTGATTCTTCAAATTGGTATTTGAACGAGTCATTTGCTCTCTCAATTCCTCATATGAAAAAACTTCCCTGCGGTAACCAAGCGAATCTGTGAGTTCATAGATTTTATTGATATTTTGATTCAACAGTAAATTAAGTTGTCGAACAGAATTTCGATAAGCCAAATCCTGACGAAGCACATTCGCAGAGTCGGTGAGGTAGTTATTTTGTTCCTGCAATACATCAAAGGTAATGGCTCCTCCCAATTCCTTCCTAAGCTTAACCCAATCATATCGTTCTTTTGAAAACACCACGTTGTTTTGAAGGATTTCAAGACGCTTCTTTTCCAGTAAGGATTGACAATAGGCCAGAATGATGGCCTCTAAAGTAGATTCAATTACAAATGTGGCGTTGCCATTGCTGAGGAGCTCAAGTTGCTCCAGGCGCTGTTTACTCATTTTGACCCCAAACCCGCCAAAAAGCAGGAATTGGGCATCAATTTGCCCATTTACGTTATCTGAAATATTTCTTCCGGCCACTGCAAATGGATTAGCTGGCTTGCGTTGTACGACCATATTATTTTGGTTTCCCGAGAGAGATACCGTAGGATATCTACCAGCCTGACCCCAGGTATTGTTGTTTTGGGCAATCTCTGCATTCAATTTTTCTATTTGAATGTCAAAGTTGCTCTTCAAGCCAATGGAAATTGCCCGGGCCAGACTTAGCGTATCCTGAGCCTGAGCGGAAAATGTAAAAACTAGGATAAGAATAATCCCGAGAAATCGCTTCATAGTTAAATCAATCAATTGCTACCCTGGCTTCCTTGCCACTGAAGTAACTGTAAATGGCCGGAATTACAAATAAGGTTAGGACCGTGGCAAACAACATTCCTCCAATAACCGCAATACCCATGGAAACGCGACTTTCTGAGCCTGCTCCCAAAGCCAATGCAATCGGCAAAATCCCTAAAATGGTTGAAAGACTTGTCATGATAATTGGGCGGAAACGAGATTCCGCAGCACCAATCACTGAATCCATCACACTGAGGCCTTGTGTTTTTCGCTGATTCGCAAATTCAACGATCAAAATTCCATTCTTGGTAACCAAGCCTATCAGCATAATGATTCCAATCTGACTAAATATGTTCATCGTTTGGTTGGCATACCATATTGAAATCAACGCGCCCGCCAAAGCCAGTGGAACAGTAAACATGATGATCAAAGGATCTCTAAAGCTTTCAAACTGACCTGCCAAGACCAAATAGATAATGGCAAGCGCAAGTAAGAAGGCCATATAGATAGAATTTGAACTTTCGTCAAATTCCCTTGAGGCCCCAGCTAGTTCTGTGCTATAAGTATCATCCAAAACCTCGCTGGCAATTCTTTCCATTTCCTTGATGCCATCAGCTAATGCCACACCGGGTGCAGGCTGCGCACTGACCTTGGCAGACGAATAGCGATTGAATCGATACAACTGTGGAGGACTGCTTTGCTCCTCCACCGTCACCAGGTTATCCAATTGAATAATCTCTCCTCTTTTGTTTCTTACGTAGAGGGTTTTCAGATCCAATGGTTCATTTCTATTTTTCTTTTCTACCTGACCAATGATTTGGTATTGCTTACCATCCATGATGAAGTTACCAAATCGTGAGCCGCTCAACCCCAGCTGAAGTGTTTGTGAAATGTCAATCACATTAACACCCAGATTTCTTGCTTTATCACGATTGATAATGATGTTGATTTCTGGTTTGTTGAATTTCAAATCGAGATCTACAAAGGTGAACATCGGGCTCTCATTGGCCTTTTCCAGAAAAGCAGGAAGGATGGCTTTCAACTTTTCTATATCGACAGCCTGCACCACTATTTGAACTGGAAATCCGCCTCTGCGATCACCAATAGTCTGTGATTGAGATACAAATGTTCTTACTCCAGTAAATTTTCTTGCTTTTGGAGTTATCTCATCTACTATTTGCTGTTGAGTCCGCTCCCTTTGAGAGGGGTCCTTAAGCATTACTTTTAGAAAACCACTGTTGGCGGCTCCACCGCTTCCCCCAAAACTAGGTGACGTAATGCTTAAGACGCCTAACACCTCAGGCACTTCATCTGCCACAAATTCATACATCTCATTTACATAAGTATCCATATACTCAAATGTGGCACCCTCAGGGGCTTGAGCCATAAATCTAAATTCGCTCCTATCTTCTAATGGAGCCAACTCCGATGGTATGGTCTGGAGCAGCCAGTAGATTGAACCTATAGAAACAATAATAATTACAAAGGCGAGCCATCGCCTCTTCATGAATCCATTTAGCGCTCGCGCATAAGCTTCAGTGAGTGCATTAAAGAAGGGCTCCGTTTTGCGATAGAGCCATGGTTGTACCTCTCTTCTTTTCAACAATTTTGAACTCATCATTGGAGTCAAGGTAAGGGACACAAATGATGAGATGGCAACTGCACTGGCGACTACCAATCCAAATTCTCGGAACAACCTTCCGGTTAATCCCTCAAGGAAGATTACTGGCAAGAAAACAGCAACAACAGCAATTGTTGTTGATATTACTGCAAAGTAAATTTCAACAGAGCCTTTTCGTGCCGCCTCTTTAGGTTCATTACCTTCTTCTACTTTAGTGTATATATTTTCCAATACCACAATGGCGTCATCCACCACCAAACCGATTGCAAGTACTATACCCAGCATGGTGAGTACGTTGATGGTGAATCCTAATAAATACATAACAAAGAAGGTTCCTATCAATGAAATCGGAATGGTAACGACCGGGATAAGCGTTGTTCTCCAATCTCTCAAAAACATGAATATGATAAAGAGCACAAGGATGAATGCAATGATAATTGTCTCTTGAACTTCACTAATGGATGATCTAATAAATTCTGTCGAATCGTGACTCACGACCCAGGTAATATCCTCGGGCAAGTCCTTTTCAATTTGAGTCAGTTTTTTATAAAGGTTGTCTGCAATTTCAATGTTGTTGGCGCCTGGCTGTGCTACGATGGCGATGGCCACTCCTGGCACGCCATCCCTTCTCATTAAAGTCCTGTCATTTTCAGCATAAAGCTGTGCATACCCGATATCTTGAAACCTAACCACCTGATCTCCATCTTCCTTAACAATGAGTTTATTGAAGTCATCCACAGAATTCAATCTGCCCATGGTGCGTACGGTCAATTCTGTATTCTGTCCCTCTATTCTTCCGCTTGGCAGTTCTACGTTTTCGCGGCTTACAGCCTGATATACGTCAGAAGGGGTCAGTTTTAGGCCGGCCAGTTTGATGGGATCCATCCAAAGCCTCATTGAATATTTTTGCTCTCCCCATACGTTGATATAACTTATACCAGGTATGGTTTGCAGTCGCTCCTTAAAATAAATACCAGCGATTCTGGACAACTCAAGTAGGTTGCGCTTGCCGCTCATTACGGTTAAGTAAATGATAGCTTGAGAATCTGCATCGGCTTTGGATACGACCGGGGGATCTACATCAGGAGGCAAGTTTCTAACTGCACCTGATACCTTGTCGCGAACGTCATTGGCAGCAGCCTCTAAGTCTACTCCCAATTCGAATTCAATTGAGATATTACTTCTTCCTTCTCTGCTTGATGAACTAATGGTTCTAATTCCAGCTATGCCATTAATTGCATCTTCTAGAGGTTCGGTTATTTGTGATTCCACCACATCTGAGTTGGCCCCGATGTAAGAAGTAGATACAGATATTACAGGAGGGTCAATACTAGGAAATTCCCTAACTCCCAAATAGCTAAACCCGATAAATCCGAAAAGGACAATGACCAGTGAGAATACAATCGCCAGTACGGGTCTATTGATGCTTATGCTCGATAAACTAGCCATAACTATTTCTTAATTCATTTTAGTGATCTGAATGGCAAGGCCGTCTCTCAACTGAAGAATACCAGTGGTGATTAACGTATCCTGTGCCTTTAACCCTGAAATGATTTCCAGGTTCAGGTTACTTCTTATACCTGTCTGCACTGACACTTCCTTGGCCTTCCCATTGTTTGAGATAAAAACTTTATGCCCATTCAATTCGGGGATAACAGCTTCCGTTGGTACCAGAATCGCGTTAGGAGATGACCCCAAAATCAACTCCACTTTTACAAATTGGCCAGGCAACAACAACCCTTTTGTATTTTCTGCCAGTGCCCTGATTTTTATGGTTCGGGTGTTGACATCAATTTGAGGTTCTACTGCGTAAACCTTTCCAATAAAAATACTGGTATCACTTTCTACTGTAAACTTTATTCTCTGACCAGGTTTTACCTGCATACTGTACCTGCCCGGTATGGCAAATTCTATTTTAGCCGGGCTAATGTTATATAGATTGGCAATTGGTGTATTGGTGGTAATTAAAGCTCCTTCACTTACGTAGCGAAGTCCTATTATTCCATCAAATGGTGCCCTTACTTTCGTTTTGTCAAGTTGCGCCTGCAGCAAAGATATATCTGCGATTGAAGTGTTTAATCTATTGAGTGCGTTGTCATACTCTTCCTGACTGATAGCGTCTTTCTCAAGAAGCTTCCTTTGCCGGAATTCTATGTCCTCATTTAGTTTTTTATTAAACCTTTGCTTGGTGAGCTGCGCACTAATTTCCTCATCATTGACCTGAATAAGTAGGTCTCCCTTACTAACATTTTTACCTTCTTTGAAATAGATGTGGGTAATTTTTCCTGCCGCCTCGCTTTTCAACTCCAACGATTCGTTTGCCTGAACTGATCCCGTAACCACTACTACGTTATCCAATTTTGTAGGTATAACTACCATCGCCTCAACAGGCAAAATGCTTGATCCTCGTCTGGCCGGGCTACTCTGCGCGGAGCCATCATTTTTACCACTCCACAACTTCAGTTTTGGCAAAGCCAATAGCAGTATAATCGCTACCACGACCGCTATGGAAAAAATCCTTTTTTTCATCTAGAGTAGAATAAGGGAATCTTAATTTTAGTTCATCGAAATAAACCGTTCGTGTAATTCCAATACCTGAGGAATAACAAGACGACTTTCATCATTTAGTATAACTGAATCTGCTTTTTCCATCTTTTGCTCATCATCCATCTGATTCGACATGATATCTTCCACTTCGGCCAATGTTCTCTGAGCATCTCTCTTAAGCACTCTTTGGATACGAATGGATTTTGGCGCATAAACCACTATCAGGTGATTTAATTTATCAGCCGACCCAGACTCTATCAACAATGCTGCTTCCTTAATAACATATTTTGAGCCTGATTGTTGGGCTAGCCAATTCTCATAATCGATCGCTACCCTTGGATGAACCAATTCATTCAATTTCCTCATTCTCAAAGGATCGCCGAATGACTGTCTCAGATACTCCCTATTTAAGGTTTCATCCTTATGGTAGGACAAGTTTCCGAATTCTTTCTTGATCTGATCGACCAGTATTCTGTCAGTGGTCATTAGTATTTTCGCTCGGCTGTCTGCGTCATAGCAGGCAATTCCTAGAGAGGAAAACATTTTGCAGATCAAACTCTTTCCAGATCCTATACCGCCAGTGATCCCTACTTGAATTGGATTTTTCATCAGGTAACTAAAACTATGAGTTAGTACAATCTAACAGAGACAGAATCAATCTGGAGCAACCTTGCATTAATGGGTAATCCTGTGATGGTCGGTCTTAGCTTATTGTCACCTCTTCGCACGCTGGTCAAGTCAATAACAGCTTCTTGACTTGCAATGGTCTGCTCAAAATCCTGAAATTGACTCTTGGGAATTTGAAATAGACAATTTACACTATCCAGAACCAAGCTAAGTCTGGCTCGTGCTGGTGGATTTTCAATTTTCAGTTTTACTCTTTTGGTCACCTGAATCCACTCTACTACCTCAAAGATCACTTCCACATTAGCAGGATCTTTTATGACCCTTTCGGTACCAGGTAAAACAACTTCCACCTTTCTCCTAAAATCCTTATCAATACTTTCTTCTTCAATTTCCAATTGAATCGAAAATGGAATTTGAGCCAATACACTTTTGGGGCCAACCAAAGAAACGGAGTCGGGGAG
>DATCZR010000035.1:0-2439 GCA_036525835.1 Cyclobacteriaceae bacterium | reverse complement strand
ATGTGCAACAGTTGGCTGCCCAAATAAAAACAAAGACCCAAAACAGATCAATGCCATTTGATGAACCAATGCCTACTACAGAGATACAATTAATTGCCTGTTGGGTGGATAGTGGTGCTCTCGATAACTAAACGCTCACCTTAAATAGCTGAGCTAACTTATCAACAGTAAACTCAATTTCTTCTGGCTTTGTGAATTTACTAAACGAGAAACGTACTGCTCCTCTTTTAGATCCAGGATATAGTGCACTTAATACGTGTGAACCTGCTAACGCTCCGCTGGAACAAGCGCTACCCCCTGAGGCAGATATACCTTCTAGATCCAGATTAAATAAAAGCATATCGTTTTCCTCAGATTCTGGAAAGCTAACATTCAAAACGGTGTAGAGGCTTTTTTCCACATCACCAGATTCTCCATTAAAGGTTACCCCTGGAATATTTTGATTCAACAAGTCAATCATTTTGACCTTCAAGCCTTTGATATATGTTATTTGATCCTCAAGATCTCTATAGGCTACATCCATGGCTTTAGCAAGTCCGATAATACCGAAAGTATTTTCTGTACCACCCCTCATGTTACGTTCTTGTGAACCACCATGCACGAAGGGTTGAATTTTCTTGTCTTTATTGATATACATGAAGCCGATCCCTTTTGGTCCATGAAACTTGTGGGCTGTTGCGACCATACCATGAATTTTTAGCTTCTTCAAATCATGTCGATAATGGCCTATGGACTGGACGGCATCAGAATGAAAATAGCCATTGTGTTGGTTTACCAAATCGGCCACCCGATGAATATCCAATAAATTACCAATTTCATTATTGGCGTGCATGAGAGAGACCAAAGCGCCTGGAAAGGTTTTCAATAAACGCTCCAGGTCTTGATAGTCCACATTACCTTTTTCATCCAGTTTTACCAGGTGCAATTCGACTACTCTTTCTTTTGCCAGCAACTCAAGGGTATGAATCACGGCATGATGTTCTATAGCAGAAGATATGACATGTTTAATCTTGTAGGTATGAATGCTTCCTAGGAGAATGGCATTGTCTGCTTCAGTGCCACCCGAGGTAAAAATAATTTCTCCGGGAGTACAATTAAGAATTTCCGCAATACTCTTTCTGCTTATTTCAATAGCCGATCGCACCGTGCGACCATGACTATGCACGGATGAAGGATTACCAAAATCTTGAAGCAAAAAAGGCTTCATTGCTTCAAAGACTTCAGGGTCAAGTGGGGTGGTTGCGGCATTGTCAAGGTATATGCTCATAATGCCGATAATGTTATCGATGAAATCTCCTTGATATCCCTTATGATTCTTTGCGCTAATTCGTTTGCTTTTTTCTCGGATTGAGATTCAGCATAGATTCGAATGATGGCTTCAGTGTTTGACTTGCGAAGGTGAACCCATTCTTTATTTTGTTCAAAATCTATTTTCACGCCATCGATCGCGTTTATCTTTTCGTCAGCATACTTGAGCTTCATTTGCTGGAGAATATCGTCAACATTCATGCTTGGTGTAAGCACTATCTTATTTTTTGAAATAAAATAGCCTGGATATGAATTTCTAAGCTGTGATACTTTTTTTCCTGATTTGGCAAGATGCGTTAGGAATAGGGCGATGCCAATTAGTGCGTCTCTACCGTAGTGAAAGTCTGGAACGATAATTCCTCCATTACCCTCCCCACCTATCACTGCTTTTACCCTCTTCATTTCGGTTACCACATTAACCTCTCCAACAGCAGCTGCATGGTATGTTCCGCCTGCCTGTTCTGTTATATCACGAAGCGCTCTTGTTGATGATAAATTGGAAACCGTGTTCCCCTTTTTTCTCTGTAGGAAATAATGTGCTATAGCTACAAGGGTATACTCCTCACCAAAGGGCTTTCCATTTTCCTGGATAAGGGCCAGGCGATCCACATCCGGATCAACCACAATACCTAAATCATATTTTCCTTTTTTTACGACTTTGCTAATCTCAGTCAGGTGTTCGGGAAGTGGCTCGGGATTGTGAGGAAAGCGCCCGTTAGGTGTGCAGTGGAGTTTTTTAATTTTCTTAACGCCCAGTGCTTCTAATAATGCGGGTACAGCAATTCCACCTGTAGAGTTAACAGCATCTACCACAATTCTAAACTTCGCTTTACGTATGGCTTTTATGTCAACAAGGGGATGCTTCTTTACTAACTTAATATGCTTACCGATGTAATTCTTAACGTGCTTATAAGTTCCCAACTGCTCAACTTGTGCGAACTCCATTTGTCCTTTTTCGGCTATCTTGAGAATGGCCTCACCGTCCTCAGCGGAGATGAACTCTCCCTTATGGTTTAGGAGCTTCAGAGCATTCCATTGAATGGGGTTATGACTGGCTGTGATAATAATGCCACCTCCAGCCTTTTCACGGGTGACTGCTATCTCCACGGTAGGGGTAGTGGATAAGCCAAG
>DATCZR010000034.1:0-9456 GCA_036525835.1 Cyclobacteriaceae bacterium | reverse complement strand
GGCAGGCCATGAAATGCATCATTTAGATAAAGCAATCCAGTCTTTCACGGAAGTAGGTAAGGAACTTGGCGTATTGAAATAACTAGGCTTCCTGAGATTCGCTGGCCATGTGTTCTGGCTCAATCTTTACAGAAGACCAGTCTTTAGGCTCTTCATCATGGAGATATTCCAAGATCTTTTGCTCAACTTGTTTGAGCTTGAGCCCTTTGATGTAAGTGCCATTACGAGCCAGAATCAACCTGCCGGTTTCTTCTGAAATAGCCAAGATTAAGGTGTTGGTGCTTTCTGACATACCAATTGCAGATCGATGTCTCAAGCCAAATTGGGGAGGCAAGTGATCATTCTCACTTACAGGCAATACGCATCTTGCCGCTCTAATTTTCCCTTTATAAATAATTACCGCACCATCGTGTAGTGGGCTATTCTTGTTGAAAATAGAAAGTAAAATTCTCATCGACACGACAGAATTTAAGGGATCACCTGTTTCAGTATAAAACTTAAGCTCTGAATCACGAGAGAACACAATTAATGCTCCTGTGCGAGTGGCCTTCAATGTTTTGGCTGCCTCTATTACTTCTTCAATCTCAAAATCATCTTCGTGTTGTGGGCGCCAGTTGGTAAATGACTTTAGCAGGCTGTCCCGATTGAAATCAGTGCTTCGGCCGATCACCAACAAGAACTTTCGAATCTCTTGCTGAAAGAGAATGATAGTAGCCAATACACCTACACCCATGAACTGACCCAGTATGGTGGTTAATAATTCCATTTGGGCAGCTCTTACGATCAGATAGACCAGATATAATGCGAGGATACCAAGAAAAATATTAACGGCTATACTTCCCCTGATCAGTTTATATACCTGATAAAGTAAAACGGCCACCAGGCCAATGTCGATAAAATCAACCCAGCTAACCTCTAAGAATCCGATTTTTAGCACAAAAATCACCTTACAAAGTTAATTAATTTAACCGCTTCTACTGCTTCTTTTACATCATGAACACGTAGAATGGATGCTCCTTTTAATAACGCGGTTGTGTTCAGGACAGTTGTGCCATTCAGTGCATTTTCAGGTGTGGTATTCAAGGTTTTCCAAATGAGCGATTTTCTGGAAACGCCTACCAGGATAGGTAACTCCATCATTTTGAAATGGTCGAGGTATTTGAGCAGTTCAAAATTTTGATCAATTGTTTTGGCGAATCCTATGCCTGGATCCAAGATCACATCGATTATTCCTTTTTCGCGGAGTTGTTCAATTTTGTTTTGAAAGTACTGGATGATGTCTTTTATAATATTGTCGTATTCAACATGGGAAGCCATTGTTTGCGGTGTGCCACGCATATGCATGAGTATGTAGGGTACATGGTTCTTCGCTATTACTTCAAACAGGCCATCATCCAAGCTTCCTCCTGAAATGTCATTAATCATAACGGCACCCACATCAATAGCCTGCTTGGCAACTTCGGCCCTGAAAGTATCTACAGATAGAAGGCAGTCCGGGAATGATTTATTTATTGTTTTAAGCACGGGGATAACCCGGGCGATCTCTTCTTCTATATTGATGTCTTTTGCTCCTGGTCGCGAAGAATACCCGCCTACGTCAATAAAGTCAGCACCTTCGGATATCATTTTTTCAACGTGCCCAAGAATAGCTTTCTCAGTATTGAAGTTGCCGCCATCATAAAAGCTGTCGGGTGTCACATTCAGGATACCCATTACTTTTGGGGTATCCAGATGGATGATGCGACCTCTAATGTTGAGCGTTTTACTTGAAAATACTTTATTTTGCATGCACTTTATGATCGATAGAACCGCTTCCGAATATAGACAGGTAATATCCACCTGCAAAACACTGTTTGCAAAGAAAACGCATGATTATGGAACGGCCTGGCGTATACTTCGGTTGGCTTCCATTACGGATCAGATATTTATCAAAGCCCAACGAATCAGAAGCATTCAACAAAAGGGTGAGCAAAAAGTAGAAGATAGCATTAAAGATGAGTTTATCGGAATCATCAACTACTGTATTATCGCAATGATTCAAATTAAATTAAATGACGAATCAGAAATGGAGTTGTCCTTTGACAAGTTAGAACCCATGTATGATGAGGCAGTAAACGAAACGCTTGACCTCTTGCAAAACAAAAACCATGATTATGGTGAGGCGTGGCGAGATATGAGAGTGAGTTCAATCACAGATATCATTCTGATGAAGCTTCTTCGCGTCAAGCAGATTGAAGACAATGCAGGTAAAACACTGGTAAGTGAAGGGGTAAAAGCAAACTACCAGGATATGATCAACTATGCGGTGTTTGCGTTAATTAAACTAAATGAGGATACAAAGGCATGAGGAAGTACATTGATATTTTTTCCAGGATTTTCGTTGGCGGATTATTTATTTTTTCGGGACTCATCAAAATCAACGACCCGGTAGGTACGCAGATTAAGATGGAAGAGTACTTTGAAGTGTTCGCCATTGATTTTGGTTCCTTCTTTCATATTTTCAATCCCTGGGCTCTGGAAATTGGTATGATACTCATCGTTTTGGAGCTCGCATTAGGTTTCGCGGTCCTACTAAATTATAGAATGAAAACTACCATGTGGGTCATGCTCGGCCTGTTGGTTTTCTTCACCTTCCTCACTTTCTATTCCGCTTATTTCAATAAAGTGACGGACTGCGGCTGTTTTGGTGATGCCATTAAACTTACTCCGTGGGAATCTTTCATCAAGGACATTATCTTAATGGTATTCGTCCTACACTTATTCTGGTATAGAAAAAGTTATGATGCCCTTTTGAAAGAAAAACAAGGTCACACAGTTATTGGAGCGGTCGTAATAGTGAGTTTGTTTTTAGGCAATTATGCTATCCGTCATTTACCCTTTATTGATTTTCGTGCCTATAAGGTTGGTAATGTGATTCCCGAGCAGATGATTCCGGAGGAGCAGCCTATTATTGAATACTTATTTGAAAAAGATGGCGAGACGATAGCCTCTCAGCAATTTCTTTCCGCTGATGATGGATACAAATATGTTTCATCAAGAGTCATTAATGAGGATAAGATAACTCCAAAAATTACGGATTATCTCGTTACCAGCATTGATGGAGAAGATATGACCCAATACACCTTTGAGGGAGCCAAGCTCTTGATTATCATGTATGATGTAACCAAAGCGGATACTGATAACCTAGATGATATCCGTACCCTAACTAAGGAGCTTGAGGGAAAAGTGGATTGCTTTGTGCTTACTTCATCTGGCTCCGAACAAATGGAAATATTTCGGCATGAAAACCAATTGGCGGTACCCTATTATTTTTCTGATGCTACCGTGTTAAAAACTATTCTTAGATCCAATCCAGGCATTGCATTATGGAAAAATGGAAGGGTACTAGGAAATTGGCACCACAACGATACGCCACCGGCTGAGGAAGTTCTTTCCGAATTACAATGAAAGTTTTCTTGATTGGATTGCCGGGTTGTGGAAAATCAACATTAGCAAAACTAGTGGCCATCCAATTGGGCCGGACTTTCGTGGATTTGGATATTGAAACAATGAAGGGAGAGCGGCAGTCGATCGCTGATATTTTTACAACAAAAGGGGAGGCTCAATTTAGAGCATTGGAAAAAACTTGTTTGACGAAATGGTGTACACGCTCCACTGATTTCGTGATGGCGACTGGCGGGGGCACTCCTTGTTTTTTGTCGAATATGGATTTGGTAAAAAAATCAGGTATTAGTATTTTTTTGGATGCTGACATTAATGAGATTGCCGGCCGCATGATGAATACCGAACTGGCCAAGCGCCCTTTGTTTGCGGGCCATGATGTCGATACCATTGCCGGTCGGGTGAAAGAAATGCGTACGCAAAGAATTGCCTATTACAATCAAGCTGATGTCAAGCTGACCGGATCACAGATTTCGGTCGATCAAATCATTAAAGAGATATTGACCTTAGAAGGGAAGCCCTAACGTAATCATGACGTTGGTGCTGTTGCGTGAGTAAGTTACCAGCGGGGTATCCGCTGAATTGACTCGATACGGCCGATAGGAATTGTCTCCAGCGGTATGAATGATGGCCAAATCGATGTAAAAATTTTCCTGACGATAGCCGATGCCTCCTGTGAGGCGTTGTAATGATGTTGACACATTATTTTGAGTAGTCTTAAAAGGTTCGGGCATATAGGCGTATCCCATTCTTGCGCGGAATGCATTAATACGATATTCGAAACCAGATCTAATATTGAAAACTGATTGATACAATGAACGGATGTCTTCGTTATCAGATTCGAAAGAAAGCCCCTGAGTAATTGAGTTGTACTTGGCTTTGTCATAGTTTACTCTTTCCACGTCTGCGGTTACAAATCCTTTCTTGCCGATGAATAAGGTTACACCCAGGTTAATTTTACCTGGAATCGTTAAAGAATAGTCGGATGCAATCACATCGCTCAGGTATTGTTCATTGGTTAAAACAGTGGACGCATCATATTGAAAATTGTCCCATTTGGTATTCATAATAGCGCTATAGGTGTCAGATAATTTGTAATAGGTAGGGGAGGTAGCTGACAATCCAATTTGTACGATATCTATAGGTCTGAAAATAGCGCCAACACTGGCATTGATTCCTGATCCATTGATTTCCAAATTTTCTTCGAGTAGCATGTCGAACAAGGGCTCATTTTGAAAAATCTCTTTGTATTGTTTTCGTGATTTGTATTTAAGCGTAGTAAGCCCCACTCCTGCACCCAGAAAAAGCTGGTCATTGTAGTTGGTGCCATAAGAAATGCTCCATTGATTTTGAGCTCTCTTGGTTTGAATGCTTTCAGATTGAAAAGGAATGCCCAAGACATCAGTGAAATAAGTATTAGGGTCGGCATTGGGGTCAAGAATTGTTTGAGGCCCAATCAAATAATTTTCATAGGCCAGATGGGTAGGCGTATTTACAAGATCTCCATTCGAACTAAATTGGCTAACCGGAAAACCACTGGCGTCTTCCAGAAAATAATCAATGATGGAATTATTAGGATTTGTGCCTTCGTAACTTACGTTGCGATTAAAGTCATTGGTTCTTGAATAGCCAACCGTAAACGTGCCTCCGAGAAATCCAGTCAACTTATCATAATCGCTATGAAAGGAGAGGCTGAAGCCAGGGATGTGTAGTGTTGTTTTGGAATCTTTGGTATTTACCCCAAGATAATCAGCTGATGTATTAGCGAAATTGAATGCCGGGCTAAAAGTAAATTCTGATCTATTAAACATGCCCATGCCTGCAGGATTGGATAATGCTGAACTATAATCACCTCCAAGGGCAACCTGTGATCCGCCTAAAGATTGGATGCGAGCGCTACCCCCAGGATAGTTGCGGCTAAATAGCAATGCAGTCTCTGCAAAACTTTGCGCCTCTGTTGTGGCATAACTGAGCACAATAAACCCAATAAGGCAAAGCCTCTTCTTCATTTTTACTTATCTTTTAGTGAGTTGTAGCCAGTCTAATTATTTCTTCCCCTCGTCTTCGATCCTACTGATGAGCCACTGCTTCTTGATCCGCCACTATTCATGCCGCTATTGAAACTGCTACGTGAGGGTGCTGTGAAATTTGAGGAAGTGCGACCTCCTGGGTTGGTATTGGGTCGACCAAAGCTAGACCTTGAGGTGTTGCCACTGGTATTCATGTTATTCCAATAACTTCTTGTAGGCGTGTTGTTCTGATTGTGCTTCCAGCTTCTATCATAATATTCCGGAGCAGCAGATCGGCTACGGCCACTGCTTACGCTATTGCGACTATTACCCACAGCAGTTGAACCTGAATTATATCTTGAATTATCTACATTGTGATTGATGTTGGAACTTCTTGAGCTTCGTTTAGAATACGATATTTTTCTACCGTAGGCATCGCTGTTTTTGATAACGGCAACCTGACTTGGATAGTAGGAATTATAATACCCTCCGCCCCATGAGTTGTAGGGATTCCAAAAATTGTTGGCATAGCTATTATAACCATATCCCATACCTCCGTAATAGCCAGGATTAAATCCGCCCCAGCCATATCCCATTGACATGCTTAACCCTGAACCATAGCCATAGGGATTGCCCCAGGCAGAAGGGTAGAAGCTACTGTACGGACTGCCAAAGCCGCCAGCATATCTGTAGTAAGGATTGTTGAAAGCACTATTTCCATAATAAGGGTTATAGAAGGATCCGCTTCCGCAGTTGCAGTTAGATAAATTTTGATTTACTCCAGTTGGCTGAAAATCTGGAATAAAATAGTTGTCCTCAACTACAGGAGCAGAACCATTATTTAATTGTGAACTGTATTCTGGATTTATGTTTCTTGCAGAATAGCTATCTGTAGGATTGATCGGTGTAATGGCCTCGGTCGCCTTGGTGTTGTTTTTGGATAATCCCAAATCAGCCCTTATTTTCCCTTCATTCAGTTTGGCGCGATCTTTTGAATTAAAATACATATCGTCCAATTCCTGGCCCAGTGCTACAACGGCAACACAACAACCCAGGATTAATGTCAGAAATCGCCTTGCATTCTTCATAAACGTTATTTTTTTGACCTCTTCTACCATAAACGAAAAAATGACCTTTTAAGATATACTAATGAACAGCAAATCAGCTCAATTTATTCAGAACAAAACCACTCATTAAGACCCACTTTTCTGACTAATCCTCAAATCCTCATTTATATTTGCGGTCTTTAATCAAAGATACAAAAAATAAGCAGGCAGAATGGGCAAGGGAATAACCTCAAGAAGCGAAGATTACTCGCAATGGTACATTGATTTGGTCAAAAAGGCAGATTTGGCTGAAAATTCGGATGTGAGAGGTTGTATGGTAATCAAACCAACCGGATACAGTATCTGGGAGAAAATGCAACAAGGGTTGGACAAAATGTTTAAAGACACTGGGCACGTCAACGCCTATTTTCCGCTCTTTATCCCTAAATCATTTTTGGCTAAGGAGGCAAGCCATGTGGAAGGATTTGCAAAAGAATGCGCCATCGTTACTCACTATCGACTAAAAAACGCGGAGGATGGTTCGGGTATCATTGTAGACCCAGATGCCAAACTGGAGGAGGAATTGATTGTAAGGCCAACTTCAGAAACGGTAATATGGAATAGCTATAAGCGGTGGATTCAATCTTATCGCGACTTGCCCTTGTTAATTAATCAATGGGCCAATGTGGTAAGATGGGAAATGCGAACCCGACTCTTTCTGAGAACAGCTGAATTTTTATGGCAAGAAGGACATACTGCACATGCCACCGCCCAAGAAGCTGAAAAAGAAACAAGATTGATATTGGATGTGTATGCCGATTTTGCCGAAAATTTCATGGCACTTCCGGTCATTAAAGGAATAAAAACAGAAGGGGAGAAGTTTCCAGGTGCTGTAGATACCTATTGTATTGAAGCATTAATGCAAGATGGCAAAGCGTTACAGGCTGGAACGTCCCATTTCTTAGGTCAGAATTTTGCGAAAGCATTTGATGTGCAATTCACCGGAAAGGATGGTAAACTCGATTACGTGTGGGGAACATCATGGGGTGTGAGCACACGTTTGATTGGTGGATTGGTTATGGCCCACTCCGATGATGATGGACTAATTATTCCTCCCAGGTTGGCACCCATTCATGTGGTTATTGTGCCCATCTTCAAAAGTGATGAAGAGCTTCGGAAGATATCTGAAAAAGTAGATGTCATTGCCGGGCAACTGAGAAAACAAGGTTACTCTGTGAAGTTCGACAACAGGGACACGCATAAGCCTGGGTTTAAATTTGCTGAGTATGAGCTAAAAGGCGTGCCTATCCGATTGGCTATTGGGGGTCGCGATCTGGAAAATGGAACAATTGAAATCGCTCGCAGAGATACTAAGGAGAAAAAGTCTGTTTCATTTGATGATGTAGTGGCATTGATACCACCTCTATTGGAAGAGATGCAGACTAGCATTTATAACAGGGCATTGAAATTCAGAGAAGAGCAAACTACCTACGTAGATACCTATACGGATTTCAAAAAACTACTTGATGAAAAGGGTGGATTTTTCATGGCGCATTGGGATGGAACTAAGGAAACAGAGACAGCTATCAAAGAGGAAACCAAGGCTACCATTCGTTGTATTCCATTGGATTCGCCAGCTGAAGATGGGAAGTGTATTTATTCGGGTAAGCCATCGAAAAGGAGGGTGTTATTTGCGAGGGCCTATTAGCCCTCAATTTTTTCTTACTACATTTACCAATATGGAATGGATGATTGTTGCAGCATTGATTTTCGTAGGAATTTTGCTGGTAATCGTTGAAGTAATTTTTATCCCAGGGACGACCATTGTGGGAATTGTAGGTGCCATTTTTATGATTGCAGGAGTATCTTCTAGTTTCACTTATTTTGGGCAGCGTGGAGGATGGATTACCTTAGGGGCTACTGGCCTATGCTCAGCAATTCTGGTTTATTATGCTTTCAAAACCAATGTTTGGGGTCGGTTTTCCTTGAAAACGACAAGCGAAGGCAAAGTAAATGAAGGTGGTCTTGCCGGATTGGAGGTTGGGCAGGAAGGAATCACAGTATCCTCTCTTAGACCTTCAGGTAAAGCTGAGATCAAAGAAAAAACTTATGAAGTAAAAACCCTGGGCTCCTTTGTGGATGCGGGGTCAAAAATTAAGATTATAAAAATCAATACGAATCAAATCATTGTCGAACCTATTCAATAAAAAATTATGGAAAGCCTGGTTTTAATATTTATGGTGTTTTTTGGCATCATTCTCTTCTTCATGTTCTTGTACTTTGTGCCGGTAGGACTCTGGATCACAGCTGTTTTTGCCAACGTAAAGGTGACCATTGGAGAATTGATCGGTATGAGAATACGTAAGGTGCCACCAGGAGTTATTGTCAACTCACTGATTACGGCTACTAAAGCTGGCCTTCAGGTAACCACACGAGAACTGGAGACTCACTTTTTGGCAGGAGGTAATGTACCCAATGTAATCAGGGCTCTGATATCTGCAGACAAGGCAAATATTAGCTTAACATTTAAGCAAGCTACTGCCATAGACCTGGCAGGTAGAGATGTTTTTGAAGCGGTGCAAATATCAGTTAATCCAAAAGTAATCACCACGCCAAAAGTGGCAGCCGTGGCAGCCGATGGTATCCAGTTGATTGCGATAGCCAGGGTAACGGTAAGAGCCAGTATCGCTCAGTTGGTAGGTGGTGCTGGAGAAGACACTATTCTCGCCAGGGTTGGTGAGGGTATCGTTACTTCAATCGGTTCAGCTAAGTCACATAAAGAGGTGCTGGAAAATCCTGATAAGATTTCAAAAGTTGTACTATCGAGGGGATTGGATGCAGGAACAGCATTCGAAATTCTTTCTATTGATATTGCTGATGTTGACGTAGGAGCCAACATTGGTGCGAAACTACAAACGGATCAGGCAAGTGCTGATTTGAAAGTAGCGGAGGCCAAGGCG
>DATCZR010000033.1:0-3791 GCA_036525835.1 Cyclobacteriaceae bacterium | reverse complement strand
TTTGATACGAGCAAAAGCAATTCTTATGCAATAGCCGTTGGTGATTTGGATCTGGATAGTGATGAGGACATTATTATCGGCAATGTGGGGGAACCAAATACGGTTTTCCTGAACGATGAAAAAGGCATGGCATGGACTCAAATAGAACTCGGTAAGGAGGGGGCCGACACTTACGACATCATGGTCGTTGATCTAAATGGTGATGGCAGGCTGGATATTATGGAAAGTAATTCAGACGAGTTGAACCACTACTATTTTAATCTGAAGAAAATTAAATGACAATATGATGAATAAAGCTTATCCTAAATTAATAATGCTTCTGGTGGTAATGGGAATGATGATAGCAGGGTGTAATGTGCAGCCCGCTGAGCGCGAAAAACCTGAAGTAGGATATGATCCCGAAGCCAAATTGAAAGCACTTAATATTACTTTACCTGAGCCTCCATCGCCTGTAGCTAATTATGTGAATGGAGTAAGGGTCGGAAATCTAATTTTTTTGGCTGGCAAAGGACCGAGACGAGCCGATGGAAGTGAAATTACCGGTAAATTAGGATTGGATGTTTCTATTGAAGAAGGTTACGAGGGAGCTCGACTTACCGCGATCAACCAGTTGGCAGTCTTGAAAGCAATGTTAGGAGATCTGAATAAAGTGAAGCGCATCGTAAAAGTGTTGGGCTTGGTTAATTCCGATCCGAATTTCATAGATCAGCCTAAAGTGATCAATGGATTTTCAGATTTAATGGTGGATGTGTTCGGAGAAAAAGGAAAGCACGCACGGGCAGCTATTGGTGTGGCTACATTACCCAGAGGACAGGCCGTAGAAATTGAATTGGTAGTGGAAGTATATGATTGAAAAAGAACTATAAAATAATATCATTGATGAAAGATAAGAGTTTAACGCCAAGCCACTTTTTGTATTATTTAATTATCTGGGTGAGCTGCATTATGCTTTGTGTTCCTGACGCAAGTGGTCAGGATAAGCCGTTGAACTTGAAATATTTGGGTTGCGCGGGTTGGGAGCTCTCCAATGATAAGGTCACTCTGTTAATAGATCCCTACATTTCCAGGCTTAAGTTGGGAGCGGGTCCTTCCGTCAGTGAGGAGGACGAACGAAAAAGCTTTAGGCCTTCGGATTACTTTGAATCGGATACCGCACTCATTGACAAGACCATTGGCAAGGTAGACTTCATCTTAGTGCACCATTCTCACTTCGATCACCTATCTGATGTCCCCTACATTGCGAAAAAAACCGGAGCGAAAGTAATAGCCACAGAAACCAGCTGTAACATACTAAGGGCTTATGGCATTCAGGAAGGACAGCTGATCACCGTTAAAGGAGGCGAGGATTATCAATTCGATGATTTTTCGGTACGCATTTTGCCAACACTTCATTCGCCACTCAATGGCAAACATTACTTTGATTCAAGGGTTTATTTGCGAGAAAGTAAATTGAAAATTCCTTTAAGAATTAATGAATTTGTTGAAGGAGGTTCGCTCATGTTCTTGGTTCGGATGGATAAACATCAGTTACTGACCATGGGCTCTATGAATTTTATTGAAAGGGAAGTACAGGGATTAAACCCCGATGTAATTTTGGTGGGGGCCAATCTTTCACGATTAGAAATCTATAAGTATACCGAGCGTCTGTTGGCGTTAACTAATTTTCCTAAAACGGTGATCCCCACGCATTGGGATAATTATCGGGTTCCCTATGGATTTTCGCAGCAAAGTAGTATTGAATCTAAACTCAACCTATTTAAGGCGGAGGTTAGTAAAGCATCACCCAATTCAAAATTCATTATCCCGGTGCATTTAGAGGAGATCACCATTAAATAGATGCCTTACGTAGTTTACGTTGTTGAGTTGTCCAAAAAAGTCTTTACAGAGAGCAAAAAGTTTCGCGAGGCGAACCCGCAGTTCCATGGCGTGCTCGAGTGCTTGTATGTGGGCATGACGAGCAAGACACCCAAAGAAAGATTTGAACAACATAAGACGGGATATCGAAATAAGAAGGGTCATAAGTTATCTGCCACCATCGTTCAGAAGTATGGACGTTACCTCCGTCCCAGTTTATTTAATCACATCAAGCCCATGAACTCCAGGGCAGAGGCGTTGAAGATGGAGAAAGAACTGGCGTTGGAATTGAGGAGGCAACGATATGCGGTGTGGTTCAATTGAGATTTACGCACGCCAACAGAATTTGTTAATTGTGAATTATCCCTTCAAAATTGGAATTGTTTGTATTCACCTAATCATACTGGTCTAATCTTACTGATAGATCTTTTAAAAATAGCTCGATATCCCGAACTGAAAGCCTCCGGTTTTGGAAGGTGGATTGCCCAATAAATCTTTCTGAGTATGATACCGGTAATTAAATCGAATCACTGTCTGATTAGATGGCCTGAAGCTAAGACCAGGTACTACGGCAAGAATTTCATCTGCGATTGAATCTCCGGTCTCCTGGAAGGAATCCCTGTTCCAATCCACATATTCGGTTCTGGTCACAAGATTGACAACGGCATTATCCCATCCAAATATCCGACCTCTCCAAACGGGTTGAACCACATCGAAATAGAGACCCATTTGTTTTGATCCAAACTGTTGGGTGTAAGTTTCAGGTACATTTACATTCACAAAGGCGATTTCACCAGCCAGATAAGTTTGGGTAGGTAAAGTGCTGTTGAAATCGATGGCCCAGGCATCCACTCTTCTACGCTTATCCAACTGAATGCCGTCTTCCTGGAATTTGTTGTACACGCCACCCATGTGTGAGATACCCAACTCCCCAAATTTTCTATGTCGTATCGCCATTTTGGATGTAAGCAAAGGAACGCCATTAAAACTTTCTTCAAATCTATCGCGGCTTAGCTTGGTGGCCGGTAGAAAGGTTTTGTTCTCATGATTGGCAATGATCCTTTCATCGAATCCATTTGATAAATAGGTTTCATAGGCTAATACCAGGTTGCGTGTATATTTTTTTCCATGAAAACCGAATCCTACATTGCTCCAGGTGGCCGGCAACATTTGGGTGGCCATTATGGGCCGATCGATAAACTCCCATTTTGGCCCATCGTGGTTTTGATTGAAAGCGCCAATGGGATTCATAATCACGCCACCTCGTAAATTAAATAACGGGTGAAACTCAAGGTCAATTGCTGCGAACTCAATATTGATTTCCTTGGTGCCGTCTTCGAATTCTATTTCAGACAAAAACTTGATGTTCTTACTAATGGTAGAAGACATAAAGATGGTAAGCCTGCGCATCTGAAATGAAAGTCCTTCCGTTACCCCATCAGTTGCAAAATAAGACGTGTTGGCCTCTACATAACCGCCCACAGCCACAGGTGTTTTTCCGATGGCCATAAAAGGACGCGTATAAACCGCATCCATGTTCATAATTATTTTAGTTGTATCAACAGATTGTGTTTCCTGTGCGATGACGGGAAGTGTAAAAAGGGCTAAAATGAAGTGACTTAATCTTTTCATCCTGCTGCGTCTAAATGGATGTAGTAGTTGTCGGCATCCTCAGTCACAGAATATGCCGTTAGTGGTTCTTCTGCCGGAGGATTGATTACTTTTCCTTTGGTATCGAATTCGCTTCCGTGGCAAGGACAAACCAATGAATAGGGATTGGGATTTACTTCGCATCCTTGATGTGTGCATTGCATAAATAGAGCTGTGACCTCATTTTCATTTTGGTAAACACAAATTGGAAATGGAAGACTCGCCTCCTTAATAATCACAAAAGCTCTTTTGTTCTTTTGAGTTTTATTTATTTCTAGGAACTCCGA
>DATCZR010000032.1:0-3421 GCA_036525835.1 Cyclobacteriaceae bacterium | reverse complement strand
GTATCCTTTTGTCCATCCTTGGTAAAGGCACGTAACACGACTTCCAATTCACCTGGTTCGTCAAAGGTCATGGTGGGTGAAATGGCATCCGAAGTTTGTCCATCGCTAAATGCCCATTCGTATCGATCTGCATTCAATGTCAGGTTATCAAACATTACCTCAATGCCCACTTCGGCTATCTCATGGGTGAAATCCACAGTGGCTCGTGGTAAAGGATCATCTTTGGCACATGACACGACTAACGCCACTAATACTACAAACCAAATCGATCTTAAAAGTTTTGTCATCGAGGTAAAAGTTATCATGCGTAGGGACTAGAGTCTAAAATTAGCAAAGGCATAACAAAGTACCTTACTCTCCTAAAGTTAGAATTTCTATTTTAATTTTAATGAAGTTTACAAAATATACCCCACAATGGAAGAGTAAATTATGTGGAATGGGGTCAATTTATAATTATTGTGGATTTCGGAAACGTTTGCTGTTATCCCCAGTGTAACAAGGACTGGCTTTTGATCCATTGGCGTATAGGAATACACCAGCCAGGGTATTAAGAAAGGTGGCAACAAATTCCATGCAGGATTTGAAATCTGAAGATACTTAAAAAGCGTAGTGTAAGATCTCTTTTTCAAAACCAACTTATTTTGAGTACTTTGAACGCCTTCTAAAATGAAATCTCAATTAATCCATGAAATACTTTAATCAAATCCTGGTTTTGTGTGCCGCATTTTTACTGGTGCCAATATTATTGTTTTCACAAGCCAAAAACGACACGATACCCAAGGGCGAAGTGTCAACCACCAGTCATACCACACGCATTGACGGAAAAGTGATTGCCTATAAGGCACTGGCCGGCACCATGCAGTTAAGAAATGATGAAGACGAGCCCATCGCATTGCATGGATTCACAGCCTATATTAAAGATGGGATGACGGATTCAAAAACAAGACCCGTCAGTTTTGTTTTTAACGGAGGCCCAGGGTCCTCGTCCATATGGTTGCACATGGGTGTAATTGGCCCTAAACGTGCAGCAGTGAATGATCCGACTTTTACACCGGCTGCGCCTTATACGCTTGAAGATAATAATTCATCACTGTTGGATGTGACTGACATCGTGATGATGGATCCCATCGGTACCGGACTAAGTCACGCCATAGGTAAAGCCAAAAACAAAGACTTCTGGGGTGTGGATCAGGACATCAAAATGATCAGCCAGTTCATCAAACAGTTTATTACCGAGCAAGACAGGTGGAATTCACCCAAATACCTGATCGGAGAAAGCTATGGTACTTTTCGAAATGCGGGCGTTGCTTACTATTTGCAGGAAAATATCGGTATGGCGGTGAATGGTGTGGTTATGGTTTCCGCGGTATTTGATTTGCGAACCCTCGTGTTTGCCCAAGGTGATGACATTTCCTATGTGATGAACCTTCCCACTTACTCAGCAACCGCGTGGTACCATAATAAAATACCTAACAAGCCGGCCAGCCTGGATGCGTTCTTAAAGGAGTCGCGTGACTTTGCCAAAGGGGAATATACCACTGCGCTTATGGAGGGCGACCAACTAACGGGTGAAGCGAGACAAAAGATTGCAGATCGCTTGTCCTATTTTACGGGGCTAAGTAAAGAGTATTTAGAAAAAGCTGACTTAAGGGTAAGCGAACCTGAATTTACAGAGGAGCTACTGCGCGCTGAACGGAAGACAGTGGGTAGGTTGGATTCAAGATTTACGGGTATCAATCAGGATCCGTTAAGTCAATTTTCAAGATACGATCCCCAGAGCGCAGCCATTAGTCCGGGGTACACTGCCCTGTTTATGGATTATTTTTATAATGCACTCAAAGTAAACAAAGCGCATACGTATTACACTTCTGCTTATGCCCGCAATGGTTTTGACTGGGATTGGAAACATGCTATCAATGGGAGAGGATTTCCCACTCCACCCAATACGGGAACAGACCTGGCCATTGCCATGTCGCGCAATCCGCATTTGAAGATTTTAATTCTAAATGGACTTTATGACCTGGCTACACCTTTTTATGGTGTAGAGTATTCTATCGATCACCTGGGGCTGGAAAAGGAGATCAAGGCCAACATTATTATGAAGTACTACCAGGCAGGTCATATGATGTATACTCATCGGCCATCGCTTGAACAGTTTAAGAAAGAGACAGCGGAGTTTATTTTGCAAACAAGCAAGAATTAGCTACTGGATACTGCTGGATGTTAGCGGCTAGAATGCATCGTGCCAATGACCATGTTCATATGACCACACCTTGCCGGGAGGCGCTTCGCCCTTAGGCGGTGGAGCAGGGGTGTAGCCTCCTTGAACTTCTGCATTTTTTTGGGAGTTGGTCACGTAGCCAACAATTCCAATTCCCGTGAGAACCACCAAGATGCCTGCAACTACAAATGCTTTATTCCAGCCTCTGCCAGATGACTCTATGTTCATGTGGCAGTTCTTGTACTTTTTGCCGCTTCCGCAGTGACAAAGATCATTTCTGCCTAGTTTTTCCATGGTCGTGTTGTTAATTCAGTTTTAATTTATAAAATAATTTTCAATATGCGGCTTAGCCTGGATTAGCTACCCCTTTACCAGCTGTCCGGCAATTCGTTTAGGGCCAATTGATCTGCAAGCCAATGCGGCTCAATACCATAAAACCCACTCATCAATTCTGCGTATTCATTTAAATTAAACAGGGTGACCCCTTTTTGCTTTAGCATCTGAAAATCATTTTCTGTTGGGAATGAATAGTAGTTACCTCTTTTAGGTTGTGCCGCTCCTTTAATTTCTTGCCCTATTGAAAGCTGATGGATCATGTGTCTCAACGTTATAGTGGCTCGAGGATATAACTGAATGATGTGCCATAGCACACTCTTGTCCGGATGTACCTCCCCTGAATTAATGCTGAGTATATCTCCAGTATCAATCTCGCTACTGGTGATGTAGTGTATTGTGCTGCCTATTCGTTGCTGTCCATCTATAAAAGCCCGGATAGTTCCCAGCACTCCCTTATAATCGGGGAGTATGGCTGAATGAAGGTTAATGATTCCTAAAGGAGGGATTTGTAATAAGGGTCCCTTAAATATTTTACCAAAACGAATGGATATAAAAAGATCAGGTTGGAGGGAAGAAATTTTCGTGAAGATCTCCTCAGTGTCTATTTTGTTGATGTAATTAAGATCAATGTGATGCCGCTTGGCAACTTGGCTAAAGGTCAAAAAACCAGGGTGAGATGTGGCTTCTAATTTTGGAAACAGGGAGCGCTGTAAAAATTCTCTTTCAAGAAAATCCAGGTATCGAAGTGCATTGGTAGCATGTTTGGATGGGCCTACTCTTTCGGATAAAAATATATTGAATGAATGTTTTTTGATTTCGGGAAGGAGGCAATTAAGTGCGATATTACTTTCTAAGTCGTTGTTA
>DATCZR010000031.1:0-5589 GCA_036525835.1 Cyclobacteriaceae bacterium | reverse complement strand
CTTCAGAATTTCGAATATATTTAAAAGTTTATGGTGACTATAGCGGTGGGGATCACCTCTTCCCATTCCGAACAGAGAAGTTAAGACCACCTGCGCTGATGGTACTGCGGTAAAACGTGGGAGAGTAAGTCGTTGCCTTTTTTTATTTATCTGCCTAAAAAACAGACTCAAAAGCCCCGTAGAAATACGGGGCTTTTTTGTTTTGTCATTATCCCGTGTTGAATACGCAGCAATAGTCTTTATCTGAGATAGAAATTACTTTATTGCCATTTCTATTTCGACTTGTATCTTTCGGAAGATTTGAATCCTCAACTCAAGAAAGGAAGTGAAGCGTATTCCATTAATTATCACCTTAATCATTATTATACTCGCTGGAGGATTACTTTGGTTCTATCAGTTTTATAATAGCGAAAAAGTTACAGCTTGGGATTTGATAGGAAGTGATGCTGCTATTGTTATTGAGTTTAATAGTTCAACGGCATTCAAGGAAAAGCTTGATCAAGTTTCAATGGTTGGCAAGTTGGTAAAGTCAAACAACGCCATTGAAGGGATAGTGAGAAGAAGTTCTTTGCTGGGCAAAAAGTATATTATTTCTATTCATCCAATCTCAATCGATGATTTTGGTATTGTAGTTTATACAGGGTTGAGAGGCTCAGAAAATGAGAATACCTTTTTGAGTCCTCAGCAAAATGAATCATCTATAAAAAGAACTTACAATGGAATAAAGATTACAGAGTTACAGCGTATGGGTAATATTTTTCTTTCATACGCAACCATAGATGATATAACCTTAATCAGCAATTCTTCATTTTTACTTGAGGGGGCTCTCCGTCTGAAAGGAGCTAAGGGAGATGAGTTATTTAAGAATTCTAATTCAGCGCTCTATAGATTGCCTACCTTAAAATCAGATGAAGGGAATGTCTACTTCAATATTTCTAATGTAGAAACAGTTCTCAAATTATTTATGCAGCCGGAGAAGTCAAAAAATTTTATTTCATTGATGGGAAGTGGCCTGGCAGATCTGAGACTCAATGAAAATGGTGTGCTTATGAACGGGTTTGTTGAAGAGGCTGATAGTAGCCTGCTATCCCTTTTTGAAAATCAAGAACCCCAACCAATAGATTTTAACCAACTTGTATCGAATAACGTTTCCGCATTGCTTCACTTTGGTTTTTCAAATACTGAAAAATGGTTTGATGGTCAATTAGTATATTCTATAAGTCGAAATAAACGATCAATTGACAGTTTGGAAAATGAGCTTAAAAGACTGTCTGTAGACATTGAATCATTAAGGAAATCAATTGGCAATCAACTGGCCACTTGTTATTTAGGAAATGATGGGGGCAAAGTGATTATTCTAAAACTTCGTGATGATGTGGGTGCCGTCTCTGTTTTTGATGAATTATCCACAAAGGTATCTACCGAAAAAAGAGACTCTTTATACATTGAAAATTATGCTGGATATCAAATTAAATTAATTGATTACGAGAATTTGCTTTATCAATTGTTTTATCCTTTGTCAGAACCTTCATTACAAAGCTATTTTGTGCGGATCGGTTCCTTTCTGATTTTATCTGAAAGCGTAGAAAGAATTAAGTCTTTTATTGATGACATAGATAATGAAAACACCTGGGGTAAATCTGTGGAATGGAGCAAATTCTTTTCGACTTCATTACAAGAGTCAAATATCAGTGTGTTTTTTGATGGCAAATTGACATCCGTCTATCTAAGGGACAAGTTTAATGCTAGGTGGCGTAGGTTTTTTGACTCTACTTTGTTCCTTGGTATCGACAAAGGTGCTATTCAATTGAGCCGACTGGAAACAAATTTTTATTTAAATACGTCCCTTCAATTTTCAAATGCTGAAGTTAAGCCTGATGAGTCATTGCTTGAAAAAGTTACATATGACTTTGGAAATGAGATTACGCGATCTCCAGCTATTGTCAGAAGCCATCTTTCAAAAGAGATTGAAATTGTTATTCAGGACTCCGTTGGGAATCTTTATTTGCTTTCGAAAGATTTGAAGACTCAATGGAAAACATCCATTGATGCATCTATTATAGATCGTATTGAGCAAATAGATTATTTTACCAATAATAAGCTCCAATATTTATTTGTAACCGAAAGAGCAATTCATTTAGTGGATAGGTTAGGAAGAAACGTGGAAGGTTTTCCGGTTTTGCTAAAGGTTGGAGGATTGGAATTTGTCTCCGTTGTTGACTATGATCGCAGTAAAAGGTATAGATACTTAATGGCAGATACTAAGGGTAATTTGACACTGACGGATAAAACGGGAGTGGCATTGGAGGGCTGGAGTCCCAGAGTGCTAGGGGGTAGATTAATCAATACAGCAAGGCATTATAGAATATTAGGGAAAGACTATTTTATTGCTATTCAGCAAAATGGAATGGCGAACCTATTAAACAGAAGAGGTGAGATGGCTGAGAGCTATCCTTTGGATTTAGGGGTAAGGCCAGCTGGTGATTTTTTTCTTACACTTAAAAGTAACCTTTCGACTACTTATTTCACAGTGGTCTCAAATGATGGAATGAAAATTGAATTTGGTCTTGATGGGCAAATTAAGAAAAGAGAGGCTTTAATTAAACGTACAGGTGCCACCAAATTTTCATTAATCAAATCCAAGGACGGGGAATCATTTCTTTTTTTTAGAGTTGACCCTGGAAAGTTGGCAATTCTCGACCCTGATGGAAAAATATTCTTTGAATTTGAAAACCCTGGTTCAACTGTTTGGGAACTTTCTTATTTGGAAAATCGTCTCAAGGAAAGATTTTATTGCTTATATGATAAGTATCAGAACTTTTCTTATTTGTACGATGATAGAGGACAGTTGCTGTTAAGTCAGCCAATTGATTCTACTCAACCTCCTGCGTTGTATTTTGATGAAAATTCAAAATCTCTTGTCGTTTATAATGTCTTCAACTCGCGAGTAAGTCAGATTTCAATCAAGTACTAGTTCTTATTTCTTTTTTTCTCTAGCTCATCCCACATTTGATCTGGAATTTGTTCTAAATGACTAAACTCTCCACCATTTCTAAGCCACTCTCCACCATCAATGGTCACGACTTCTCCATTGACATAGCCTGAATAATCTGAAATTAAATAGGCCGCTAGATTTGCCAGTTCAATATGCTCACCTACTCTTTTAAGGGGAATCCTTTCCGAAGGATCAAATTTTTTCACTAAATTTCCAGGCAGCAGCCTGCTCCATGCTCCTTCAGTTGGAAATGGTCCTGGCGCAATGGCGTTACTTCGGATATTGTATTTTGCCCATTCAACGGCTAGCGATCTTGTTAGCGCAAGGACACCAGCTTTGCCACATGCGGAAGGAACCACATAACCTGAACCTGTCCATGCATAAGTAGTTACGATGTTTAAAAACGTACCCGGCTGCTTTTTAGAAATCCAATTTTTACCAGCGGCTAATGTAAAATAATACGTGCCCTTAAGCACAATATCCACGACAATGTCAAATGCTCTGTGCGATAGACGCTCAGTAGGACTAATGAAATTTCCAGCTGCATTATTGACTATACCATTGATTTGTCCAAATTCCTGCTCAGTTTTGGAAATAACATTTTCTATTTCTTCATATTTTCTCACATCGCAAGTGATAGGTAGTACTTTCCCTCCTGTTTGTGCTTCAAGTTCCTGAGCGGTTTTTCGTAAGACCTCATTTTTACGACTTGTTATAACCAGATTGGCTCCAAGTTCGAGCATATACTTTCCTATCGATTTCCCCAGTCCTGTTCCTCCACCTGTAATTATTATGGTTTTATCTTTAAGCGAGTTTTCTTTTAACATTCCTTCCATAGCCGGTTACTTTTGTAAGTAAATGTACCAATGTCAACGATTATAAATAAGAAAGCCCAAATAAATGGGGACTTGACTCTAATCAACAGTAATTAATTAGATAATTGCGTCTACAACCTTATTTTTATTGTCGATGTCAATACCTAAAAATTTGGGTTCCCCTGCTTCAATAAAAAGTTCTATAATCACGGCAAACCTTTTCCCAATGGAGGAAAGTTTATACGGAATAATTTCACCCACACGATAGTTTACTCTTTGGTCTGGATCTGGGGGAGATAGTTTTCTTATTTTTTGCCAAAAAGGCCGTGCTCCATAGTATTCACACTTCATCACTTTATTTTTGTACTCAGCCTCGGACCAAACCTCGACTTGTCTTTCATTTATTTTTACTAGCCAGCTCATTGTCAAATAGATTTAGTTCAAAGAAGTATTCCTTACTTAGACTATAATTAAGGGGGTGTAGGTTTAAATCATTGGCAATTATATTTTCTTATTTTTGTTATCACTTTCATCTCACTTTTAAGAGGTGCTTTTATGTAATAAATAAGTTTGAAATCAAATAGGTAAACGACACAAAACCATGCCAAAACATTTTTTATTGCTTTTTCTGCTCTTTTTTGCTCTTGAAGGGTGTATTGTATCAAAGAAAAAATATGATGATCTGTTAGCTCAAAAGGTTAAGACCGATGGAGAATTGGCTGAGCAAACAGAGAGGCTAAACAATGCCACAACTGAGCTAACAGACCTAAATGCCGCCCTTGTCAAGTTAAAGAGTGATACTACAAATATGGGTGAAGTATTAAGATCGACATCTCAAAAACTGGATGGACTTAATACTGAATACGATCAACTAAATGCATATTATAAGAATCTGTTGAATAGCAGTGGCAAATTAAATCGTGACTTAACCCTGCAAAAAGAACAGTTGTTAGCCATTCAGGATAATCTGGAGAGAACTAGAAAGCTGAATGACTCATTGAGTGTAAATCTTGAAGATAGGGAAAGGAAGGTAAAGGAATTGGAACAGGTGTTGGCTAATAAGGATAAGGCAGTTCAGGATCTTAAAAATAGGATTAGCAATGCCCTGCTTAATTTCAAGGAAAATGATTTGACGGTAAACATAAAAAACGGAAAAGTTTATGTTTCATTGGCTGAACAATTACTATTTGGATCAGGGAGCGTAGAGGTAGATGGCAAAGGTGTAACTGCCCTGCAGCAATTAGCTAAAGCACTTAAAGATCAAAAAGATATTCACATTATGGTGGAAGGTCATACAGACAATGTTCCGATATCTAAGAGATCAACTTATATGCAGGATAACTGGGATTTGAGTGTAATGAGAGCAACTTCCATCACAAAAATTCTAACAAAAGGAGGTGTTTCGCCTAATCAAATTACAGCATCTGGTAAAGGTGAGTTTTCTCCCTTGGCCGCCAACACCACTCCTGAAAACAAGCAAAAGAATAGAAGAACCGAGATAATAATTACTCCTAATCTGGATGAGCTATTTAAAATCCTTGAAGTAAACTAAAATGGTAAGGTTATTAGGAATACTTGTTCTAATCCTGGATGCTATAGTTATATATGATATAATAAGAAGTGAAAAAGATACACTAAGAAGATTAATCTGGATTGCAGTTGTATTTTTTCTTCCGTTGTTCGGACCACTTCTTTACTATGTTGTTGGAAAAAATCCTTCTTGAATAAAAAAAGGGCTGAAACATTTTCAGCCCTTTTATTTTAGCCTAACGTTAACCT
>DATCZR010000030.1:0-6948 GCA_036525835.1 Cyclobacteriaceae bacterium | reverse complement strand
AGTTCGGTAAACTGATGATGAGAAATGCTTTCATCCTGGCAAAGCAATAAGCGGGATTGATCTCGTTTTCCCAAAGGATGCAAGGCTATTCTACCTTCCGGAAGATGGTAGGTGTACGCTTCGGTATTAATTTCCTTCTGCATAAAAATTAGCAGAGCAAAGTTAAGTCAGTAATTGTATTTATGGGCCAACGACTCCATATTCGCAAATGGCCCTGAATGCTTCATTTGCAAAGAAAACTTTTCATTTCAATTTCAGGGCCCGTACGTCCCGTGGGTCGATGTTTGAGCGAGATTCCTGGTTTTTGAAAATGGCAGAAGAGGGCAGGGAACAGCCATATGGCATTGGGGAAGCAGGCCCGCTTCCGGGGCTCAGTGTGGAGCTAGATGATCAATTTGAAGTAGAATTGGGTCGCTTTGTGAAACTATTTAATGATGCCCAATTTGAATCAGAACAATTCACGGGTAGCGATCTGGCAAAGAACGAACAATTGCTTTCGAAAAAACTGATTGACATTCGTAACTATCCATCCATACTTTTCGCCTTTGAAACGGCATTACTTGATTTAATTGGCGGAGGTAAAAAAGTTCTTTTTAAAAACAGCTTTACGTCAGGCGGTCCGATAGACATTAATGGCCTTATCTGGATGAGCGGACTGGATATGACATTACAGCAGATAGAAATAAAAATTCAGGAAGGGTTCAATTGCATTAAGTTAAAAGTAGGTGGACTGGATTTCGAAAAGGAATGCGACATATTACAATATGTGCGGAGAAAATATTTTAAGAAGGACATAAGTGTTCGGCTCGATGCCAATGGTGCATTCAAATCTGAGGAAGCAATGTTTAAGCTCCATCAGCTTTCCAGATTTGATATTCATTCGATAGAACAGCCCATCAAACCTGGAATGCCGGAGCTGGCCGATTTTTGCAAAAAATCACCCATACCAATAGCGCTGGATGAAGAGTTGATTGGGATACACACGTTGGCCAAAAAGAAAGAACTTCTGGAAAAGCTAAGGCCAAATTTTATTGTGCTCAAGCCATCATTGCATGGTGGATTGTCCGGTAGTCAGGAGTGGATCGATGTGGCAGAAGCTATGGGAATAGGCTGGTGGATGACATCTGCATTGGAGTCAAATATTGGACTCAATGCGATTGCCCAATTCACAGCCCAGTTTACGAACCCATTACATCAGGGTTTGGGTACGGGTATGATATATGAAGATAATATTGAGTCACCCCTGGAAGTAAAAGATGGAAAATTAGGCCTTAAAACAGGCCAAAATTGGGGCAATATTCACTTTAGCTAAATAATTTAGCTACATAATTGCTTTTTAAGCATAAACAGTTTTAATTAGCTAAAAATATTAGTTAATACCGATATGGATTCAAAATTAAAGATCACCAGCAAAAGGCTGAAGTCAGGGAAATTCCAGGTTAATTTTTCCACGGTTGGCTTTAGTGATGAATACTATGGATACTTGCTTGCCGAAGCGAAAACTTCGGTAACTGATGTGGTCAATAAAATCAATCGTCATGTCACTGCCATGCAGTCATCTGATCGGTATTATCAGAGAAATTTGTTTTCACTTTGTAAGAAGGAGATTAATTCGGGAAGGATACTCATCTTTAAACGTTAAGCTATGCCTGCCATTAATGAAAACATTAGGTACATCCGTAAAAAGTTAAAGCTCACTCAGGATCAATTTGGTCAACAGTTGGGGATCAAGCGGTCGTTGGTTGGCGCCTACGAAGAAGGTAGAGCAGAGCCACGCCTGGAACTGCTTGGCAAAATGGCCGGTCTAATTGGTTTACCAGTAGATGCTTTACTTAGTGATGATTTAAATACAGAAAGCACAGCTAAGCCAGAACATAAAAATTACTCGAGGGGAAAGGAAGTGTTGGTCGTGTCAATTGATTCGAATAGGAAAGATAACATCGAGCTTGTTCCTCAAAGAGCAGCCGCAGGGTACATGAATGGCTATGCAGATACAGAGTATGTCAAAGAACTCCCTAAGTTTAATTTACCCATGTTGGGTTCAGGCACTTACCGGGCATTTGAAATAAGCGGGGATTCGATGTTGCCAATTCTTCCAGGAACCATCATCGTAGGTGAGTACGTAGAGAACTTGAAGGATTTAAAGAACGGCAAAACATATGTACTCGTCACCAATCGGGAGGGCATTGTGTACAAAAGGGTTTTCAATTACTTGGATGAAAATGGAAAATTGTTTTTGGTATCGGATAACAGGCAATACACACCATTTCAAATTGATGGCGAAGAAGTGCTGGAGGCTTGGGCGGCCAAGGCATATATCAGTGTACAGTTTCCCGATGTAGAGTCTGACAAGGAGATGTCCATCGAAAACCTGGCCGGGGTTGTCCTTGATCTGCAAAAGGAAATACTTGATCTGAAAAGCAAAAAGAAATAGCCTGGCGTTCTATCCCTGTCATTTCCAAAATGAGTTGGATTTGGCGGGGAATAGATTAAGTGTTGCTTTTCTGTTGATCTTACCGATCCCCGTCTCCATAAATCTCTTGATAAAGATTATGTCCTTGGGCACTTCAAACCTGGGGAGTTGTTCTTTGATTTTGACCTTGAGCAGATTGACAATAGGTGGAGGCATTTCGTCCCCTTCGATCACCAGACAAACCTTGTGTCCAAGAATTTTGTCTTCTAGCCCAGTGATAAAAAAGCGATGCGTCCAGGACATTTCATCAAAGAGTTTTTTCAAAGCGCTTTCAACTTCCTCAGGAATTACCTTCGCGCCTCCGGTATTGATTATATTGTCCCATCTGCCCAACCACTTGAAATGACCAGGGTCCAATAACTTAACCAGATCATTGGTGTATATCGCATTAGCCAGGAAAGGGGCACTTATCACCAGGCAACCTCGTTCATCCACACTTAATGATACACCAGGCAAGGCTTCAAAATGTTCTGCATTTTGGTCACCATTCAACTTTCTTAATGCAATGTGAGAGACCGTTTCAGTCATTCCGAATGTTTCAAATACCTTGCAGGAAGTTTGTTGAAGTTTTTGAGATAATTCCGGGTTCACCTTTCCACCACCAACAATGGCCGTTTTCACTTGATCCAACTTTTCGGGATTTTCAATCATCATGGTATGCAACTGGAACGGCACGAAGGCTGCAAAATCTATTCTGACACCAGGGGGTAATTGATTTAAGGGATTGGAGGAGGGTTCAACGGCAATGATTTGCATGTCAGTAACAAAACTTCTGATCAGCATCATCTTGCCCGCAATGTATTTGGTATCCAGACAAACCAGGGAGGTCGCATGCGGTTTCAGTCCCAGCGCCTTTTCCGTCATCCGGGCACTGGTGATCATTTGACTTCGGGTAATTTCTATTTGCTTGGGTGTTCCGGTTGATCCTGAGGTCTCCTGTAGAAATGATTGTTCACCATTGAGCCAGGCACGGCAAAATGAAAGGGTAAATTTTTCAAAGTCGGTGGCAGGAGTAACAGCATCACGGGCAACTTGATCGTAGGTATATGCGGTGCCATTGATTACGATATTTTGCCCTTCCATATCTCAGCTTATGGAAACTTAGGAAATTTTGAAAAATCAGGATCTCGTTTTTCCAGAAAGGCATTTTTACCTTCCTTGGCTTCTTCACTTAAGTAGTATAGTAATGTGGCGTTACCGGCCAACTCCTGAATACCGGCTTGTCCATCTAATTCGGCATTGAATGAACATTTTAGCATTCGTATCGCTAAAGGACTTTTCTTCAAAATCTTTTTCGCCCAAGTCACATAGGTTTCCTCCAGTTTATCCAGGGGCACTACCTTGTTCACCAAGCCCATTTCAAGCGCTTCTTTCGCATCGTATTGGTCACATAAATACCAGATTTCACGTGCTTTCTTTTGACCAACTATCCTGGCCAGGTATGAAGCACCAAACCCACCATCAAAGCTTCCTACTTTAGGTCCAGTTTGCCCGAAGCGCGCATTCTCTGCAGCAATGGTTAGATCACAAACCACATGCAATACGTGTCCACCGCCAATGGCCCAACCTGCCACAGCGGCTATGACCGGCTTTGGAATGGATCTAATTAGTTTTTGGAGATCCAGCACATTCAACCGTGGAACCTTGTCGCCTCCTATGTAGCCACCATCGCCTCTTACGCTTTGATCTCCTCCGCTGCAGAAAGCTTTTCCACCTTCTCCAGTTAGAATGATCACGCCTATTTCCTGATCTTCCCGGCAGATCATCATGGCATCAATCATTTCCTGTACTGTCAGTGGTGTAAAGGCATTGTGCACTTTAGGCCTGTTGATGCTAATTCGGGCAATGCCCTCAAATTTTTGAAACAGAATTTCCTGATAGTCCTTAATGGTTGTCCATGTATACTTAGTTGTCATAATTACTTCTGATTTGGTTCTTAAATTCCTGCATCACTTTTTTTACTTCTTCAGCATTATACTCAATTTCTAATATTTTGGTCCGTCCATCAAAATCAAAAAAGTCTTTTAATAAATTCTTAAGCTTTTTAAGACTATCCAACTTGAGATAGTCAAAATCAAATTCCTGGGTCAGACTTTTGGCAGTTAGTTTTTGATTCGTAATAAAATAATCGTTCGCTTCGGGTTGTTTTGATGGCCCGTCAATCATTGAGAAGATAGCACCCCCGTGATTGTTTAAAACCACCACCCGGAGATTGGGGAGCTTGTAATTGTGCCAAAACGCATTGCGATCATAAAAGAATGCCATATCGCCTGTGATTAAGACATTGGGCTTGTCAGTAGCCAATGCATGACCAACTGCGGTACTTACGCAGCCATCAATGCCACTGGTTCCGCGATTGGAAAATATTTCAATACCTTTTTTTTCGGTTAATAGGCCTATGAAGTTAGCGTACCGGACAGGCATGCTGTTGGCCAGGTGCAAATTGCACTCTTCAGGAAGATGGTTAATAATTTCATTAACCAACGAAAACTCATTGAGTTGAGCTGTTTTAAAAAAAGATTTTATGGTTCTTATGGTTCGGTGCTCTTCTGCTTCCCATAACCGATAAAAATTGTCTCTTTTTTGGGCTTCGAACCCAGATTTTAATTGTTCAGAACCCAATTGCTGAAACAATTTTATGGGGGACACTGGCAGGATAGCTGTTAAGGATTGAAAGGTATCTGCAGCTTCGCCATCTGGCTGAATGTGCCAGTGATTTTTTGGCTTGTATTGGCGAAGGAATGTTTTAAGGTTCTTGGATATTACCGATTGACCAAACGTAATCAGCAACTCCGGTCGTAAAGATTTCTTGATGTCAACCTTGCATGCACCCAGAAATACGTCTGAATGATTAACGAATTCCTTTAAGTGGTGTTGATTGGAAATGATATCTGCCAATACAGGTACCCGATGATCGGTTGAGAATTTTTCAATAGCCGCACTTAATTCGAAGTTAATTTTTTGTTGTCCCGCTACGATAAGGATTTTATTAAATGAAACAAATTGCTCAGCCAACTGTTTCAAGCTGTCTTCATCCAATTGACTGTCAGCAGTAAGTTTATTATTAATTTTTAGATCATCACTGTATTGAAAGGTTTCGTCTTCTGAGAGATAAAGCGGTTCGCGCAATGGAATGTTTACATGTACCGGGCCTTTGGGAAATTGATTACAAAGATTGATGGCCTCGTTTATCGTCCGGTGAATATGCCACACGCTATCCGGATGATCATATTGATCAGGAAGTTCAAATGATTTTTTTACGTGATTGCCGTAAATATTTTGTTGGCGAATGGTTTGGCCATCCAGTTGATCAATCCACTCTTTGGGGCGATCAGCAGTAAGAATTAAGATTGGTATTCTCTGGAAATAAGCCTCCGCCACTGCTGGAGCAAAATTATAGGCTGCGGATCCGGAAGTGCATATCATCGCTACCACTTTTGATTTTGATTGGGCGATCCCATTGGCAATAAAAGCTGCTGATCGTTCATCACTAAAAGTTCTGGTATTGATCTTTTGGTGTCGTACAAATGATACGGTAAGTGGCGCGCAACGAGAGCCCGGACAAAGGACAGCCTCTGTTACCCCCTTTAGCGCGCAGATTTCAGCGATATCATATATGGGTTGTAATCGGGAAGCCAACTTAGGGAGTGATTACTTTGAGAAGTGTTTCCATTTTTTGCTCAGTTTCTTCCCATTCTTTGGCGGGATCAGAATCCTGTGTTACGCCTGCTCCGGCATAAAGCGTGGCCGTTCCATTACACCATTCCATGCACCGGAGATTGACAAAGAGTGAAGTTTCACTTTGAAAATTAACAGGACCCAGAAAACCACTATAGAAACTCCTATCAAAGTGTTCATTTGCCTTGAGGAAGTGGTTGGATTCTTCTCGAGGCATACCGCAAACAGCTGATGTAGGATGCAATAGCTTCAACATTACAGTACCCAGCTGCGGGAAGTTTGTGCCAACCATATCCACTTCATATTCTGTTTTCAAGTGAACCAGATTACCGGCTCTCCATGACTTGGGTCCATGTTCATCAAATTCTCTTAACCTAATCTTTTTGAAGCAATTAATTATATATCGGCTTACGAGGGCTTGTTCCTCTATTTCTTTTTGCGTCCAGGCCACCATTTTAAGATCATCATCCGAGGTTATGGTTTGCGTGCCTGCTACGGACACCGTTTTGAATCGCATATTGGCATCTACTGAAACCAACAACTCGGGTGACGCTCCAATCCAGGTACCATACTCAGGTGTGGATACCAATGAGATGAACGCGTTTGGATATAAGGTGCAAAGCGAATTGAAAACCGATAAGAGATCAAAATTATCAGGAAGGGCAATCTTTTTGCATCTGGAAGGAACCAATTTCTCGACTTGAGCCGTTTGGATCAGGTTAATCGATTTTTCAACCAGATGAATAAATTGTGCCCGGGTCGCATTTTCTTTACCAGTAATTGTGGATGGGTAGAAT
>DATCZR010000029.1:0-5284 GCA_036525835.1 Cyclobacteriaceae bacterium | reverse complement strand
CGTTCACGCCAGGTAAGGTCGAGCCATCTTCCGAGGCCGTAATCTTACCTGAAACCACTCGCTCTTGCGCCCATGCACTGAGTACAAAAACGAATGAGAAGCATAATAGTAAAAACTTCTTCATAGGTTTTGGTTTAGTTTAGATTTAGAAATTAGACCCCCAAATTAGAGTATTAATTAGAAATATAAAATACCACTAAAAGATTTTGTTGCGTATCAATATTCTAAAACCGGCCCATTTTACGACATATAAAGTTGTTTTAAAGCCTATTTCAGGATGTGTGATTGTATTAGTGGGGAATTGAACCACAGACTCAATAACCCCCCTTTTGTAGTATATGCATATAGTATAAAATACCCTTATCACCGAAGGAATAGGCACAAAAAAAGCCTCACTATATGAGGCTTTTTTTGATAAGCTAATGATTGAGCTGTGGAGGACTATGCCTCTCCTTCAACCGAAACGAAAGATTTGTCTTTTTTACCCTTCTTGAAAGTAACTACACCATCTTTTAAGGCAAATAGGGTATGATCCTTACCTATGCCTACATTTTCACCAGGATGGTGTTTTGTACCTCTTTGACGAACGATAATATTGCCCGCTATTACTTTTTGGCCACCAAATATCTTAATGCCCAGTCGTTTGCTTTCCGATTCACGGCCATTCTTTACTTTACCTTCACCTTTTTTGTGTGCCATGGCTTCTGATTATTATCCTGAAATTTTATCAATTAATAACTTGGTGTACTGCTGACGGTGTCCGTTTTTCACAGCATAACCTTTGCGTCTTTTTTTCTTAAAAACGATCACTTTGTCCCCTTTCACATGCTCAAGAATCTTTCCAGATACATTCGCACCCTCTAAGACAGGTGAACCAACCTCAATTTTACCCTTATTGTCAATCAAAAGCACCTTATCCAACTTAACGGACGTTCCTGCTTCTCCCTCCATCTTAGGGGCATATATATATTGGTCTTTTTCAACCTTAAATTGCTTTCCGGCAATATCCACAATAGCGTACATGATTCTCAGCTTTAAAAATGGAGTGCAAAGATAGATTATCACCCTGGAAAAACAAAAAGGGGCTCAAAAAATAGATTTTGGCTGTCCAATCCATAAAAGGTCCATTTCAGGCCAAATTGAGGCTGTTTCTTCTTTTGAAATTTATTCCTCTTCAACTCAACCATCTTGTCATGACCACATCTGAATTCCTCTCAGAACCCACCCGTCTTATTCAAAGAATAAGGCAGAATTATTTATAAAATATTTTACTTAAAGTCTTCTGTTCATCTAATCTCTATAAGTGAATGAAAATGAATTCCTTCGAGTTATGTAAGAACGCATGCGAACACAAAATGACGCATCGCTATATTTTAATGTCTTTGAATTTTATGCTTCATTTCAAATATTTGTCGTCTTGCTAGAATTCAACATCTGATTTTCTTTGGAAGTTGACTTCTTAATTTTTCGTCAAGAGCAAAAAATATATTTTATAACCTTGAAAACCATTTTTTCATAATGAGTAAGTCAACCCTAGAAGAGCCCATTTTACAAGAGAACAAAGACCGGTTCGTATTATTTCCAATTACCCACCATGACATTTGGAAATTCTATAAACAGGCAGAGGCCAGCTTCTGGACTGCTGAAGAAATTGATCTAAGCCAGGACCTAAAAGATTGGGCCAACCTGAACGATGGGGAAAGGCATTTCATCACCCATGTTTTGGCCTTTTTTGCAGCCAGCGATGGCATTGTGAACGAAAATCTGGCGGAGCACTTTGTGGGTGAGGTTCAATATACTGAAGCCAAGTTTTTCTATGGCTTTCAGATCGCCATTGAAAATATCCACTCTGAAACCTACTCCCTGCTGATAGACACCTATGTGAAGGATCCTAAAGAGAAAGATAAGCTGTTTCATGGTATTGAAACCATGGACTGCGTGAAGAAGAAAGCAGAGTGGGCCCTTCGCTGGATTGATAATGGAGATTTTGCCGAGCGGTTAATTGCTTTTGCAGCCGTGGAAGGAATTTTCTTTTCAGGATCTTTCTGCTCCATTTTCTGGTTGAAGAAAAGAGGCCTCATGCCAGGATTAAGTTTCTCCAATGAACTTATTTCTCGCGATGAAGGATTGCATTGCGATTTCGCCTGCCATCTGTATACACAGCATGTGAAGAACAAGCTACCTGAGCAGAAGGTGATTGAAATCATCAAGGATGCCGTAGAGATTGAAAAGGAGTTTGTTACCGATGCCCTTCCAGTAAACTTAATTGGGATGAATGCCGTGCAGATGAGGCAATATATAGAGTTCGTGGCTGACCGCCTGCTCAATGAGCTTATTGGCAAAAAGGTGTACAATGCCACCAACCCATTCGATTTCATGGAGATGATTTCACTGAGAGGAAAAACTAATTTCTTCGAGAAACGAGTGGCAGAATACCAGAAGGCCGGTGTGATGAATAGTACGGATAAAGATTCATCGCCTAAGTTTTCTTTGAATGAAGATTTTTGATAACTTGAAAGACATTTTTTAAACTATTTTTTCACCCCCAAACAACCCAACATGCTTGTAGTTAAACGTGACGGACATAGAGAGTCCGTAAAGTTCGACAAGATCACCGCACGTATTGAAAAGCTATGTTACGGCTTGGAAACCAACTTTGTGAATCCAGTTGAAGTAGCCATGAAGGTGATCAATGGATTGTACGATGGAGTTTCCACACCGGAACTTGACAATCTTGCTGCAGAAATTGCCGCAACGATGACCACAAAACATCCTGATTTTGCCAAGCTGGCGGCCAGGATTGCGGTATCCAATTTGCACAAGACGACCAGTAAGTCTTTTTCAAACACCATGAAAAGACTTTACCAGTACATTGATCCGAAGACGGGTCAAAATGCGCCTCTGATTTCTAAGGACACCTGGAAAGTAATTAAGGCCAATGCTGCTGAGTTGGATGCCGCCATCATTTACGATCGCGACTTCAGCTACGACTACTTTGGCTTCAAAACCCTGGAGCGCTCTTACCTCATGAAGATGGATGGCAAAGTGGTTGAGCGGCCCCAACACTTGCTGATGCGCGTGGCGGTAGGTATTCATGCGGAGGACATTCCAGCGGCAATAGAAACTTACAATCTATTGTCTGAAAAATGGTTTACACACGCTACTCCTACCTTATTTAATGCAGGTACACCCAAGCCTCAGCTCTCTTCGTGCTTTTTATTAACCATGAAGGATGACAGCATCGATGGCATTTACGATACACTTAAGAATTGCGCTAAAATTTCTCAATCCGCTGGTGGTATTGGGTTAAGCATCCATAACATCAGGGCAAAAGGATCATACATCAAAGGAACCGGTGGTACTTCCAATGGAATAGTACCTATGCTGAGAAACTTTGATATGACTGCACGGTATGTCGATCAAGGAGGAGGAAAGCGCAAAGGAAGCTTTGCCATGTACCTGGAACCATGGCATGCTGATGTTTTTGAATTCCTTGAACTAAAGAAAAATCATGGTAAGGAAGAAATGAGAGCTAGGGATCTTTTCCTTGCGCTATGGATTCCTGACTTATTTATGAAGCGAGTGGAGAACAACGAAATGTGGTCGCTGTTCTGTCCCAACGAAGCTCCCGGCTTAGCTGATTGCTACGGAGAAGAGTTTGAGCGTTTGTACGAAAAGTATGAAAATGAAGGTAAGGCGCGCAAGCAAGTCAAGGCTCAAGACCTGTGGTTTGAAGTGTTAGAAGCACAAATTGAGACTGGCACTCCTTATATGCTCTATAAAGACGCCGCCAACAAGAAGTCCAATCAAAAGAACCTGGGCACCATCAAGTCAAGCAACTTGTGCACTGAGATCATGGAGTATACATCTCCTGATGAGATAGCTGTTTGTAATCTGGCATCCATTGCTTTGCCTAAGTTCATCACCGAAGACGGAACGTTTGATCACCAGAAGTTATACGAGATCACCAAGGTGATTACCAAGAACCTCAATAAGGTAATAGACATCAATTACTACCCGGTACCTGAAGCTCGCAATTCGAACCTAAAACACCGCCCGATTGGAATCGGTGTACAAGGGCTGGCGGACGTATTCATACTACTTCGTATGCCTTTCGATTCAGAAGAGGCAAGAGGACTGAATAAGGACATTCATGAAACCATATACTTTGCCGCGATGGAGGCCTCTATGGAGCTTTCCAAGCAGCATGGACCTTACGAATCCTATAAAGGATCACCGGTATCTAAAGGCATTTTCCAATTTGATATGTGGGGCGTTACCCCGGATTCAAACCGTTGGAACTGGGAAGGTTTAAAAAAAGCGGTGAAGCAGCATGGCGTTAGGAACTCATTGCTACTGGCACCGATGCCAACCGCCTCTACCTCACAAATTCTTGGCAACAATGAATGCTTTGAGCCATATACTTCCAACATTTATTCCAGAAGAACGCTTTCAGGTGAATTCATCATTGCCAATAAGCACTTGATGAAAGATTTGATTGAGTTGGGATTGTGGAATGATACCATGCGCCAAAAACTAATTGCGGCTAATGGATCTATTCAGGGTATCCCGGAAATTCCGCAACACATAAAAGACATTTATAAGACTGTTTGGGAGATTTCTCAAAAAGCGATTATTGATATGTCTGCCGACCGCGGTGCATACATCTGTCAATCGCAGAGCTTGAATATTCATATCACTGATCCAAACTTTGGTAAGCTTACTTCCATGCACTTTTATGCCTGGAAGAAAGGGCTGAAAACAGGTATGTATTACCTGCGTTCAACCGCAGCAGCAGATGCCATCAAGTTTACTTTGGACAGGAAGACCACTAAAGATCAACCGGAGGTTGCCGTTACAGAAGAAGTTCCTTCTAAAAAGGTTGTAGCCAATGAACCTGTGGTGGCTTATTCTACTAAAGATGATTACGACCAAAAGCGCGCTGACATGAGTTGCTCACTGGATAACCCGGATGAATGCGAAGCTTGCGGTAGTTAACCAGGTTGTTAAATTCAGTTCAAAACCCTGCTTTGATCATTTCGAAGCAGGGTTTTTTTATAATGCCCCTGCCTTAATTTCATCAACAACTGCCGGATCCAATAACGTGGTCACATCACCAAGATTAGATGTGTCCCCTTCAGCAATCTTCCTTAAAATTCTTCTCATGATTTTTCCCGAGCGTGTTTTGGGCAATCCGCTTACAAATTGTATTTTGTCTGGCTTGGCAATAGGGCCAATTATTTTAGACACCGTCTCAATAATTTCTTTGCGAAGGTGATCTTCC
>DATCZR010000028.1:0-2526 GCA_036525835.1 Cyclobacteriaceae bacterium | reverse complement strand
ATACTCACCCATCTTATATGTGCCAATTGTGGTATTTACAATTCGGATAATAGTACTCACCTTATTGGCTCACAAGGCTTCTCGCAAGTTGGGTGAAGCATTTGAAGGCTGGAAAGTGCCCTTTTTAGATTTTATTTTTGTCATTTACTATCTTGTCGTTGGACTGGCAGCTTTACGTACTAACCAAGTTAGATGGAAGAAGATTTAGGCAACAGATTTTCGCAAAAAGCGCTTGAAGATTTCAAGTTGATTGATATGGCCGTGGATGGTGATGAGAAGGCCTACGCTACGCTTTTGACACGTTATAAGCGTCCGGTCTACCAAATGATTTTGAAAATGGTGAGAAACGTGGATGATTCGGAGGATCTCACCATCGAATCTTTTGCCAAAGCATTTAAGAGCCTACATCGCTTTAAAAAGGATTTTACATTTAGTACTTGGTTGTTCAGAATTGCGACCAATAATACGATCGACTTTATCCGCAAGAAGAGACTTAAGACACTAAGTATCAGCAATACCTACACGGACGATGACGGACAATCTGTTTCTATTGATGTAGAGGATGTTGGGCTCAACCCACAGGAGGTTGCTATCAAGGGCCAAAAAGAAGAATTGATTCAGGTTTTTGTTAACATGCTTCCGGCTAAATACCAAAAATTGGTCCGGCTTCGCTATTTCAATGAACTCTCCTATGAAGAGATAGCCCAGCAACTGGAAGCTCCTCTGGGTACGGTTAAAGCTCAGCTACACCGAGCAAGGGAACTAATGTATCATCTTATTAAAAATAAGAAAGATCACATCTAGCATTTCAGCGCGCTGTCGACATTTATTCAATGTCCGATTTCATCTATAAACAATTTGTCGATCCCTTCACGCAAAGATTCAAAATTTGGATGTGCATTATTATTGAGCATGATTAATGTTTTTTTAGCATCCAGATAGCGCACGATAATGGTTTTGTAACCGGGATTGCTTCCTGTGTGGAATACAACCCTCCCCAGATCAGAATTAGGAATAATTACCCATCCAAATCCGTAGTTGGAAATGGTTCCATCATTTAGAATGGCCGGAATAAATGCTTCCTGGATTGTCTCTTTAGTAGCTAATTGATCTGTAAGTAGGGCTTGATCCCATTTCAACAGATCAGCTGCAGTAGTGCTAACTCGGCCTGGACCTTTTCTCCCGCCAAGCCAGATGGTGTAATTAGACGAAGGAAAAGAATCTGCTCTCATGTACTTACTTTTTTCTTCAACATAGAGATGACCATGTGCCAGGTTTGCTAGCTGGCTTTTTTGTTCATTACTCCGGATGGCTGTGGAAGTCATTTGCAAGGGATCAAAAATTCTTTCTTTAGTAAACTGTTCAAAAGGCTGACCAGAGACCGCTTCAGTAATACTACCCAGTAGTACGTATCCTGTATTGCTATATTGATATTGTGCTCCAGGATCAAAAATTCTGGGTGGGGCATATTTGATCAGGTACTCAATGATATCCTGATTGGTAGCCACTTTATCCTTATCCCAATGCTCGTCCATCACAGTATAATAATCGGGAAGACCGGATGTATGTGTCAGCAGGTGACGAATCATAATTCCTTTGTAGGGTAGATTGGGTAGATATTTTTCAATGGGTTCATCATAATCAAGCAGGCCTTCTTCCTTTAGCATCATGATGGTCATTGCTGTAAATTGTTTGGAAACAGACGCCATTTCAAAAATATCTGAGGTTGCTATCGGAATTTGGGTATCAAAGTTTCTATAACCAAAAGCCTTTTCATAGATCGGCTTACCCTCCTCCGCAATGAGAACTACTCCGCTGAAGTCTGGAGCGCCCCTAAAAAGTGAATCGATTTGGTCTGATAGTGATGGGCTGTCGACTAATGCCTCTCCCTTCTTTTGGCATGAAGCCATGAACACTGCAATGAATAAGAGGATGGATATCGTTTTTGTCATGGCTTCATTCTATTTTTGAATTAGTCAAATTACATCCAGCTATTCCGAAGTGCAAGGTATTTCTCTCATTACAAAATATTTCCCTGACTTGACGGCTGCTCAGCTGGATCAGTTCAGTAAGCTTGATGCTCTTTATCGCGAGTGGAATGAAAAAATCAATGTTATTTCGCGCAAAGACATGGATAACTTGCATATCAATCATGTGTTGCACTCACTGGGAATTGCCAGGGTGATCCAATTCAACAACGCTGCAGACATTTTGGATGTGGGAACCGGGGGAGGTTTCCCGGGCATACCGCTGGCTATTTTATTTCCACAAACTCATTTTCATCTGGTGGACTCCATAGGTAAGAAAATTACGGTAGTGAAGGAGGTAAGTAAAGCGCTTGGTTTACGAAATGTGGAAAGTGAGAAAATAAGAGCGGAGGAGATAACGAAAAGGAAGTACGACTTTGTGGTTAGTCGTGCGGTTACCCGAATGAAAGAATTCTATCCGTGGGTAGCCGGAAAGATGAAGAAGGCATCAACTCATGAACTGGATAATGGCATTTTGTATTTGAAGGGGGGTGAGCTT
>DATCZR010000027.1:0-5387 GCA_036525835.1 Cyclobacteriaceae bacterium | reverse complement strand
TGGAAGAAGTAAGAACAAAATTCAGTGGATATTAATTATTGTTGTTTTTGTGGAGGTAATGCTAACCAAAAAGGTCTAAGGAATCTAATTCATAATCCAGCTTGTGCTTTTACATATTCGGCAGCCTCTTTGTGCGTGGCAAACCAAACACCTTCTTTTGATTTCATGTATTGAATAAGTTCTTCCAATACGACAATGCGAGACCGATGTCCGCTGATGTGTGGATGCATGGTCATTAAAAACATAGTGCCTTCCTGATATGCCACATCAAATTCATCTTTGAGCACTTCAAGTAATTGTCTTGGGTTAGCGTAGCTGTTTCCTTTTGGATTAAGTAAGGGCGCGTCATCTAAAATCCATTCCACAGGCAATTCAACAATGCCCGATGGCTCTCCATTAATTACTAACTCATAAGGTCGATCGTCTGCCATCATGGAACTCTCGTATAAAAAGTCCATTTCTTTAATAATCTGAGGTGTAGCCGCGCTAAAATTCCAAGAGGGTGCTCGGTATCCAACCGGTTTCTCTCCTGTCAGTTCGGTTAGCTTGTCGATTGAGTTGACCACCAGCTCACGTTCTTTATCAGCTGGTACCCGGGTATTTCTTTCATGGATCCATCCATGTACGGCAAATTCATGACGAGGCAGTCGTTTGATTTCGTTGGCCATCTCAGGGGCTAGATACAGGCTTAAGGCTGGGATAAAGAAAGAGGCAGGAACATTATATTTCTCCAGAAGATTAATGACCCTTCGCAGCGCAACGCGTGAGCCATACTCGCCCCGCGACAAATCAGAAATGGTAGGTTCGCCATCCCACCAGGCAACGGTTTCATTGTCCACATCAAAGGAAAGAAGTACCGCCACTTTGGCGCCATTGGGCCACGCTTTCGGATTGAGATCCTTACCGGCCCTTACCTGATTAACTGCCCTTTCGAAGCGATCAGTCTCCCAGGTCCACTTTTGATCGAGGTAATTTCCTGTGACTTCAGTCGATTTAGGTTGATCACACCCAAGGAGTAGAATTAATAAATAGTATGCGTATGTTTTCATTGTTCTGATTTTGATTGAGTTACATTGGTCGAAGTGACTCTGTAGTCAGTATTTTCTCAGCTCTAAAAAGCATGTCTGCTGATTGGAGTAATTTGTTTTTCAAATTGGGTGAGAGTTTTGGGTTGTCCAATAGAAATTGTCGCACAACGTGAGCCGCTTCACTGGACTGATAACCTGAAACTGTTTGATCAACCCAGCCTTTTGGGAAAAAAATATCACCTGTTAATTGAATTTCACCCAGTAGCTCCAGGCTTGGCTTAATGTATTTCACGGACTGCTTTGTACGAAGCGGATGATGTAGGTAACTCAAAGCCTCAAGTACCCACGGCTCATGAGCTCTATTCTCAGGGTTTTTCAGGCTATTGAAAAATTTATCTCGAACTGCTTCATCTGATGAAAGGGCAGGGATGATGAAGGCCATAGATTCTTTTCGATCTGGATTTTTGGTTTGGGAAAACTGCGTGTATAAGATATCATCGCCACCCTCTGACTTTCTTACAGCCAACTCGTATGCCAATTGAATGTGATCTTGCTCGGAGATGTCTAGTCCGAGGGTAATCTCATTGCGCCAGAATTTTTCTAGATTAGAAATACCTTCTTGACTATTGACCACTTTTCTAAAACAGTTGAAGAATATTCTCTTCAATGAAATATCTTCTTCTGCTGACATCATTTCAAATAACTGCTTGTCTATGTTGGCTCCAATGACCTGACGGTTCTCGGGCCGGGTTAATTGCCAGAAAAGAGTTTCCAGGTTATTGGTGAGATACTCCAAAATCAAAGGATTCTTTTCTTTATCAAGGCTTTGTAATGTGGTTTCAAGTGTCTGTCTGGGATTGAGTTCGTAATGCAAAGTGTATTCCCAAATGTTCAGCCATATGCCGGCTCGTGCTTCTGTATTTTCGATAGTATTTACATTACTCAGCAGATATTGCCTGCTCAATTCATCGGCTTTAAAGTAGCCATAACCCCGTCCACCGTAATTGGGAATTACGATGTTTGGATTCAGCTTAGTGTCATTCACACTGCCTTCCGCATTTTCAATATCTATTTTTATTATTTCAGTATTTTCGTCAGCGATCAATTGATATTGTATTAGCTGAGGCCAAATAATCTTGTTGGAATCATTCGTTACCCTCACCTTAAAATTACTTCCTGATTCATATTTCAATACAGGCATTCCTTTGCTCTTGATCCAGGCCATGTTCCATATCTCCAGGTCTTTATTTGTAAATCTTTTAAGGCAACTAACTAAATCATTCCATGTCGCATTGCCAAAACTGTATTGTTTGAGGTAATCTTGTAGTCCTTTTTGAAAATTTTCTTTGCCCATCATGGTTTCCAGATTTCTCATCATGATGGGTGCCTTCTGATAAATAATGGCACCATACAAGGTGCCCGCATTCTTCAGGTTGCCAAGTTCTTGTTGGATAGGATGAGAACCATCGCTTCGATCAATGGCGTATGCTGATGGATAATGCCCCATCAAAAATTTGAGGTCATGATCAATTTCCGGAAATTGAGGATTGACTATTTTAGCCGCCATAAAGTTGGCAAATACTTCTTTGAGCCAAACATCATTAAACCATTTCATCGTTACTAAGTTGCCAAACCACATGTGTGCTGTTTCGTGCGCGATTAAGTTGGCTCTTCTTAATTTTTGATTTATTGAGGCTGACTTCTCAAGAATCAAGCTACTTTCTCTATAAAAAATATTTCCGGGATGCTCCATGCCGCCATATTGAAAGGTAGGTATTAGCACAAAGTCCAGCTTTTGAAATGGATAGAGGATAGTGGTGTATCCTTCTAACCATTCACGGGATTGACGATGTATTTCAAAAATGGATTCTAGATTGGAGGCAACTTTGGAGGAATCTGTTTCGCGATAATACATAGTCATGCCCGAAGTGGAATCCTTTGCTTTACTAAATTTCCCAGCTGCAAAAGCAAATTGGTACGTACTGATTGGCTTTGTACTTGAGAATTGATATAGTTTTTTCCTGCCTTCTGCAGCTACCGTACTTGATTTACCATTGGATACGGCTTCCCAATCTTCCGGTACTCGCAGTTCCAAATTAAAACTAGCCTTGATATCCGGTTGATCAAACGTCGGGAAACAAGTGGAAGCCCGATCGGGAACAAAGAGCGTATACAGGTAGTCCGGATTTCTATTTAAACTCAAATCGCCAGCAACAAATTCGATGGTAATTTCATTGTCTCCTGCTGATAGTATTTCAGTCGGTATTAACAGATGCTCATTCTTGAAATTAATGTCAACTTTTTTCCCATTTACGACCAGATTAAGAATCTTTTCAGCACTTGCGTTGAAATCGATGTATAAAAATTTTGCTGATGTTTTATTCCATTGGAATTGAATGGTATTTGTTGCCGTAATACTTTGAGTAACTTCTCTGGGAATGTCAAAATATATATGATAACTGACTTCGCTGACTTCAAGTTTCCTTTCGGTAGCCATTTTAAATGACACACCTTTTTCTACCGACGGCACTGAACAGCTATACATCAATATAGATGAAATAAGTATAGTTGAAAACTGCAGGCGATTAAATATCATGAAATGTGTAATTATTGGTCAAGGCCGATTTTAGGAACTATGAATTCTTGTGGTAATTTATGTAGATATTTTCATACCTATTCACCGATCATCCTATTTGCCATATAGCCTGATTAAACAAATTCATAGATTAATGCTTGGATTATTAAATAAAATATCTTCCGTCCATGAATAGATTTCATTTCCCGAGTTATTGTGTTGCCATGTTGATTTTAATATTTCCCTTTCAATACGCAACAGGCCAATCTTATGACCCCACACTTTTTGAAAATTTGGAATATCGCTTCATTGGTCCTGAAGGAAATCGGGCTATAGCCATTGCCGGGATTCCGGGTGATCCAATGGTCAATTATATCGGTGCAGCTTCGGGTGGTCTTTTTAAGACAGAAGATGGAGGGGTAAGCTGGAAACCGATTTTTGATGATCAAAATGTTTCTTCTATTGGATCGATAGCTCTGGCCCCAACAAAACCTTCCATGGTATGGGTTGGAACGGGTGAAACTTTTGTAATTAGACCAGCACACTCCATAGGCAATGGAATCTATCTTTCAACAGATGCTGGAAAAACATGGGAGAATAAGGGACTTGAAAAAACCGGTCGCATTGGTCGAGTGGTTGTCCATCCCAAGAATGAAAACATTGTTTACGCTGCTGCTCTCGGGCATACTTATGGGCCACAGCAAGAAAGGGGAGTGTACCGTACCAAAGATGCAGGTAAAACCTGGCAACGAGTGCTCTTTGTAGATGAAAACACAGGAGCCGCTGACCTCACGATAGACCCTGAAAATCCAAATATTGTATATGCAGCCATGTGGTCCATTCATATCAACACCTGGGGATTAAGAAGTGGTGGACAAGGAGGTGGAATTTATCGTTCCACCGATGGAGGTGATAATTGGGTACCGCTAAATACAAAAGGATTGCCTGGAGGGAAAGATCATCCTGTTGGCAAGACAGCAGTGGCGTTGGCACCAAGTAATCCAAAAAGGGTTTATGCACTATTTGAAGACAAAAGCCCTGCACTTTATAGAACTGACAATGGGGGAGAGAATTGGGAGCTGATGAGCAACAACCATGACATGGCGGAGCGTGCTCCCTACTATACACGTATGGCCGTGTCTTCAGACAACCCGGATGAATTGTATTTTCTCAGCGTAAGGTTTGCCCAATCGCTGGATGGAGGAAAAACCCTTGAGAAAAGACCGCCCCGAGGTGGAGGTGATAATCACGATATGTGGATCGATCCTACCAACGCCAATCGAATGATGGTTGCCCATGATGGCTGCGCCAGTATTTCATTGAATCGCGGAAAATCTTTTAGCAGAGTAGTGTTGCCGATTGCACAGATGTATCACGTGGAAACGGACAACCGAATTCCTTATTATGTTTATGGAAACCGACAGGATGGTTGGTCTTATCGGGGGCCAAGCAACAGTTTGCAAGGGTATATTCCTAATGGATTATGGCGTGGAGTAGGAGGCTGTGAAAGTGGTTTTGCCAGACCCGATCCATTTGACGAAAACATTGTATGGTCTGGTTGCTATGATGGTGGCCTAACTGTACATGACTTAAGAACCGGACATTCTCGGGAAGTTCGCGTGTGGCCCGAAGCAGGATATGGATGGAAACCTGCAGACATGAAGTATCGCTGGCATTGGAATTTTCCTTTAAGTTTTTCACCACATACCCCACACCGTGTATATGTAGGCAGTCAGGTGGTACATCAATCTGACGATGGCGGTCAGAGTTGGCAGGTCATCAGC
>DATCZR010000026.1:0-6678 GCA_036525835.1 Cyclobacteriaceae bacterium | reverse complement strand
ATGGGCCTTACTGTTAGCGCTGAGGAAATTATCAGGGACAGGAAAATTTTGAAAAGAGAATCATTTCTCAACCTCAGTTGGAACAGCTACCTGGTTTCCAAAATCGGTATTCTCTTTTTACTGTCAGCCATACAAACACTATTATTTGTCCTGGTCGGCAATTTGGTTTTGGAAATTAAAGGAATCACGCTTTCATTTTGGTTCATCCTATTTTCAACTTCCTGCCTGGCCAATGTATTGGGTCTCAATATATCTTCTGCCTTTAATTCTGCAGTAACTGTATACGTCCTCATTCCGCTTTTACTTATCCCACAAATGATTTTAAGTGGTGTACTCTTTAGTTTTGATAAATTGCATAGTTTCATCAGTAACAAAGAGAAGGTTCCCATAGTGGCAGACATGATGGCCTCGAGATGGGCTTACGAAGCTTTGGCTGTAGAGCAATTCATATTCAACAACTATGAGCAAGGATTTTATGAATATGAAAAAAAATCTTCAATTGCAGATTTCAAATCCGCATTTGTTGCCGATGAACTTGAAGCAAGAAACCAATACGTACTCGCAGATTTTGACAGCCAAGTGGATACCGTACAACGCCAGATAAAAGAGAATTTAGAAATCTTAAAGAGTCAAATTGTCTTTGAACCCTTCAAAGGAAAACTGGAGAATAGCAACTTATCAAAGTTACTTTCACCTGATGGTTATACAAAAGAGTTTGGCCAATCCCTTCAAGACTATATTAAAGATTATAGAAAACATTATCAGACAGTGTATAACGATCAAGTGATTATTACTGATAAGAAAAAATCATGGTACGAAAAGCAAGGTTTCGATTTGAACAATGAAAAGGACTTGAACTTTAATGAAAGCCTTTCTGATTTGGTGAAAAACGTGAATACCAAAGAAAGGCTAATCATTCATGATGGCCGAATAATTCAACAGATTGACCCCATCTTTCAGGATCCAAATCCACAGCATCTTCTGGACTACCGAACAGGGTTTTTCTTTCCTGAAAAGTATTTTCTTGGAATACAATTCAGTACATTCACATTTAATTCTATGGCCATTTGGCTCATGAGCGCCCTACTCTATTTGACTCTTTATTTTGAATTATTACGAAAATTGGTCGGGATATCGGGTAATTTCGCTATAGTAAAAGGAAAGTAAGTTTGTCAATTTTGGTAAGTGCCAATTGAATTATTTATTTTGGTGTCCCTAAATGAACAATTATGAGAATTCTATTTGCTGGCTTAATGGCCTTCATTTTATTGTCTTGCGGTTCGGGCAAAAAACCCGATGAAAAGGCCTTTGAGGAGAGTTTAGATTCGATGCTCAACCAGGGCCCTACTATAGATCAGGAGGTAATTGGGAGTATCCTCGGCCAGATACCCAGTCCTCTGGAAATTTCTGTACTGTTAAAGAAATCCAAAGTTAAATACAGTCCTAGCTTGTTAAATTCGTCTGATAACCTATCAAAATACAACAGCAATTACAAAATGGCGCTCAATTTGGGCGTCTATGGAACGGATTTAGGCTATACCAACATTTATGAGCAGAATAAGGATGGAATCAAATATCTCTCTTCCATAAAATCACTTGCCAATCAGTTAAACATCGGCCAGTTTTTTGATATCGAAACCATTGCCCGATTGGCCACCAATAGTAAAAATCTTGATTCACTTTTGTTAATCACTACGCAGAACTTCAATTCTATCAATCAGTACCTGCAGGAACAAAACAGGTCCAATTTAAGTGTATTGTTAATCACTGGAGGCTGGATCGAAGCCATGCAGATAACCTGCCAGGTAGCCATGAAAAATCCGGATCACAAAGACCTTATTGAAAAGATTGGAGAACAAAAAATTACATTAGAGCAAATTCTCCTTCTTTATTCATTTTACGAAAATGATGAAAATATGGCATCGTTATTGAATGACCTGAAGGAATTAGAAACCGCATTCAATAATATCAATATTACCTATACCTACAAGGAATCATCCATGGAAGTAGTAGATGGTGTAGCTGTGATTAAAGACAATAGTACCACCACAATTGATATCACAGAAGACGATGTAAAAATTATCATGTCAACTACCAATTCAATAAGAAATAAAATCATTAGCTAACATTGTATAGAATATGAAAAAGAAGATAATATTATTTTTAATGATTGTTTCTGCTGCCTTTGGCTCAACGGGTCTGAATGCAGAATGTGATGCCGATAATCTAAGCAATGCATGCATTCCAAAACTCAGCAGCGGATTTAATTTCCTAAAAAGCTATAAAATAGATGGCGATGGAGGTAATAAAGAAAAAGTTGAATATTCTTACGTATTCACCAAGGGAACACAATACATGATTAACCTCTGTGCAGGTGGCAATAGCCCTGATGGGTTGGTTGTTAGCTTATATGACAACAAGCGAAACAAAGTAGCTAGCAGCAAAATAAATGACCAATACATTTCTGCGATCGCATATCCTTGCAATGCGACAGGAATTTACTATATCCAGTACACTTTTGACGGCTCCGCAACATATTGCGGAGGTAGTGCACTAGGATTTAAAAGATAATTAATCAAGTTTCTAACAGGCAGCCGCCAAGTCCAGACATTATGGATATGGTGGCTGTTTTTGTTTTGGCTAACTCATGAAAGAACTTACCCTTCAGTTTAATTACCGGGCACGGTATTACAAATTTGGCGAAATCACTAAAGACAACCAGCAGGTTTGGTTTGTAATACACGGCTATGGCCAGTTGGCACAGTACTTTATCAAAAAATTTATATCGCTTGAAGGTAAGCATATTTGTGTCATTGCACCTGAAGGTCTTTCTCGTTTCTATTTGGAAGACATCCCCACCCGAGTGGCCGGAGGTAGCAATCGTGTCGGAGCCACCTGGATGACAAAAGAAAACAGGGAAATGGATATTGAAAATTACATCAACTATCTGCAGTCTGTTTACGATATTGAACTAAAAAATAAAGAAAATGCACATGTAACGCTGCTTGGCTTTTCCCAAGGCGCTGCCACTGTAACGCGATGGGTCATTAGCAACAATCCTAAATTTCAACGATTCGTCCTTTGGGCAGGCATATTTCCGCCAGATATGAATTTTGAAACTGGTAGAAATGTGCTAGGTAACAAAGAGGTAGTGACGGTATATGGAGCCTCAGATCCTTTTATCACAACAGAGCGAAAAAAGGAAATGAAAATGCTATGCGAGCGACTCCAAGTTACACCCAAACAGATATTATTTGAAGGTGGTCATGACATCAACGATACGGCTTTACAGCAACTTTTATTATAAATCTTTCTTAACAATGGTTGAACTTGCCTGGGCAACCGGAAATACCACCAGATCGGCTACCACTACATGTGCAGGCCTGGTAATGGCAAATAAAATCAAATCTGCAATATCCTCCGGCAATAGAGGTTGGTAACCTTGATATACTGACTTCGCTCTTTTATCATCCCCCTTGAATCTAACCAACGAAAATTCTGTTTCGACCAAGCCAGGGTGAATTGCGGTAACTTTGATCCCATACTCATTCAAATCAATTCTCATCCCTTTGGTAAGCGCGTCAACTGCGAATTTGCTGGCACAATAAACATTTCCATTTGGATAAGCTTCCTTGCCAGCAATGGATCCTAAGTTAATGATGTGTCCTCTTTTCCTTTCAGCCATTCCAGGGATAATAGCATGTGATACATAAAGCAATCCTTTCACATTAATATCAATCATGGCATCCCAGTCATCTACGCTTCCAGTTTGTATAGGAGCCAAGCCATGCGCATTTCCTGCATTATTAATTAATATATCAATCACTTTCCATTCATTATTCAACGAGTTAAGCGCCTCCTCAACCTCTTTACGATCACGAACATCAAATGAGAGCGTTGTCACCTCCGTTGAATTTGACAATTCCTTTTGCAAGTTTTCAAGGCGTTCTTTCCTTCTTCCACAAAGAATCAATTGAATTGAGTTTGATGCCAATAGCCTGGCTGTTGCCTCTCCTATGCCCGAGGTTGCACCCGTTATAAGGGCAATTCGTTTTTTAACCATCTTATTGAAAAATAAAATAAACTGAAATAGTATTTGTATTGACCCGCTGCAAGGGCTCTTTGAATGAACTTGGATCGGGGCCCAAGATGTTGGCAATCCCCCTGGAAAATCTAATCTCTTGGGAAAATTTGAAAAGAGGAAAATAAAAATCAAAACCAACTCCGGCATCTATCGACAAATTGGTTTGTCTGATGTCCAACACTTCCGTAGTGGCCTGAATATCATTCTTACCAGAGGCCTCAATGGAGGGGGTAATGCCGCCTATCATGTACATGCGTACATTTCCTCGCCTCATTGATTTGTATTTCAAAAGAATAGGAAACTCAACCATGGTGGTCTCCGTAAGTTGTGATTGACTCGTCTCATCGGTATAATTATATTCCAGCTGATGATCATAAAATCCCGCCTTTGGCATTATCCGTAAATCCAAGTCGCTATTCAGACGAAAATTGATAAGAAAGCCCAAAGAGAATCCAGGTGCAAAAGGAGTAAGCACAGAATGGACAGTGTCAAATGCCTGTGTTACAAACTTATCTGAATATTTCACCTGGTAAGCTGAAGTATGAATACCAATCATGAAACCATAGCTGATTTTACGTTCGTCATAATTTGGATTGTACTGGCGGGCCCACTTAAATGTCTGACCAAAAGCGCTGGATGACAACATCAGCAGGCCAAGTAGAACTATTTTGTGCCTATGTATAATGAGCTTATCCCAAATGTGAGTGGCTTGCATGCTGTATTTTTATACCCCAACCGGTTGAGAATTTTTACAAAAGCTTCACCGTCCGGAAAGGCCTGAACAGATTCAGGCAGGTATGTATAAGCTGAACTGTCTCTGGAGACCCAACGTCCGATTTTAGGTAAAACGTACTTAAAATAAAAGTTATATAACTGTTTAAAGGGAAATTTCCTTGGTTTGCTAAACTCCAACACGACCACCATGCCCCCAGGCCTCACCACCCGAAGCATTTCTGCCAGCCCATTTTCCAGGTTTTCAAAGTTGCGTACCCCGAATGCAACGATGATGGCATCAAATTTATTCTCCTCAAAGGGAAGATTTTCAGAGTCACCATAACAAAGTTCTATTTGGTGATCCAATTTCTTGCTCTTAATCTTCACCCTTCCAACCTCCAGCATACCCTCTGAAATATCCACACCAATAACTTTATCGGGACTCAAGGCAAGTGCCTCAATGGCAAAATCACCGGTTCCTGTAGCCACATCCAGAATTTGCTTTGGCTGTAGTGTCTTCAACATCTTAATTGCCCTTTTTCTCCAAATGATATCGATACCGAAACTGAGAAAATGATTTAAGAAATCGTAGTTGTCGCTGATATTGTCAAACATCTTTGCAACCTGATTCTTTTTGGGTGAATTATCCTGCTTGTATGGAACTACTGTCATATAAAAAATAAACCAACGATTAAACAACCGTTGGCTAAAGAGGTTCAAAGTTGCTAAAAAGATTCTAATTATTGATTACTTCAAACTCCACTCTTCTGTTTAATTCTCTTCCGTCTTTTTCATCATCATTGCTGGCCAGCGGCCTTTCTTCACCATAGCCTACCGCCTTCACCCTTTGTTTATCAATTCCTTTTGAAATAAGGAAATCTCTGACTGCATCAGCCCTTCTCTGAGAAAGTTTCAGATTGAAGGATGCACTACTCACATTATCAGTATGTCCAGCAATTTCCACTACCAATTTGGCATTCGTACGCATCATATTTTCAAGCTTGTTCAGTTCGTCATAAGATTCCTCACGAAATTTGGCTGTGCCGTAGTCGAAATAAATATTGCGTAATACGGAGGTAGCTCCAACTACCAGTTTCTTCATTTCAATTACTTTGCTGACCATCTTCACTTCGTCAGTAGCCCCCTCAATGTTCAGATTTTGATTTTGAAAAATGTACCCATCCATTTCTACAGTCAGGTTATAAGTCTTTGGATCCGGGTCTTTAATATTAAAACTATACTCACCCGGTTTTATAGTACGGAATTCTAACTCATTACTTCCTTCCTGCAGACTTACTTTGGCTTCCAAAGGTTGCTTCGTTTTTGCATCAACTACTTTTACCTCATAAATCAAAGACAATAACTCTGTATTCTTTTTGATAGGTTCATCCGAAGCAAATTTCTCCGGCTCAGTTGTTATCACATAAATGTCAGAGTAACCCATACCATCATCACGCACAGAGGAATAATAGCCTCTCTCACTATCCGGCGATCCAACATAAAATATATCGTTGTCTGGGGTATTTATCGGAAACCCCAGATTTTCTGCCTCGCTCCACTCATTTCTACTTTCATTTACCAATGTGACCTTGTAAATATCAAAGCCGCCCATTCCTTTCATCCCTTCGCTGCTGAAATAGAGTGTCTTGCCATCTATATCGATGTATGGACTATCTTCATCTAACTCGGTATTAATTTTAGGTCCCATGTTAGTCACCTTTGTCCATTCACCCATTCTGTTTTTTGTACTTACATAGATATCAGATCCACCCATTCCACCAGGCCTATCACTGGAGAAGTATAATTTGTTGCCATCTTTTGAAATAGATACCGAAGTTTCTCTGTAAGTAGAATTCACGTCTCCCAACAAAGGTTGTGGT
>DATCZR010000025.1:0-8209 GCA_036525835.1 Cyclobacteriaceae bacterium | reverse complement strand
AGGTTCTGGCTTGACATTTCTCAGGTCAAGGCCATAACACACTTTCCCTTCCAATGGAGGATACTTGGACATGCTGTCAATGCGTAAGGGTGTAAAACTAAAGGGATAGTCTTTGAGTTCCGGATTGCCTATTACTTCGAAAGGCATGTAGGTGCCACGCCCAACGCTGATCACAGTGCCTTCAAACAAGCAAAGAGAAGGATACCAAAGAACTGCATTTTGAGTGAGAAGATTAGGAGACGGCTTAATGGGTAATGTATATGGTTGATCATGGACATAGTTTTTCATTTGAACGATTTCCAGATCGCAAGTGACTCCGTTTTTGAGCCATTTTTCTCCATTAATTAATTTGGCAAGTTCACCCATGGTCATGCCATGAACGATAGGCGTTTCGCCAAAACCTATAAAAGAGCCGAATTCAGGTTTCAATACAGGCCCATCTACATAGCTGCCATGTGGATTGGGGCGATCAAGCACAATTACCTGCTTGTTATTTTCAGCAGAGGACTCCATCAGGAATTGGAGTGAACTGATATAAGTAAAGAAGCGTACGCCCACATCCTGAATATCAAAAATCACAATGTCGACATCGTTTAGTTGTTCCTTCGATGGCTTTTTAGAACTGCCATAAAGCGAAATGATGGGCAAGCCTGTTTTGCTGTCTTTCGCATCTTTAATTAATTCACCGTCTGGCGCATTTCCACGAAAACCATGTTCAGGTGAAAATATTTTAGTGACATTAGTTCCTAAATTAAGCAGAGTGTCAACCAAATGCGTGTTTCCGATGATTGACGTTTGATTTACCATGAGGGCAATTTTCTTATTGGCGAGTTTTGGAAGAAGCACATCAAGTCGCTCTGCACCCAGAGTTATCTGATCAGGTGGTTGCCCCTGACAAGAGGTGAGGTGTAACCATAAAAAAATACACAACCCGATTATCCTTGTCATTTTATAATAAATTTGCCTCTTTGGATAGAGCTAAAATTAAGCCATAATCTTGAATCTTGGATATTTCATATCAAAAAGGATAAGCCGCGAACAGCGAGATGGTTTCTCTTCGATTACACATAAGATTGCCATTGTCAGTATAGCCATAGGACTTAGTGCGGCCATCGTCTCATTCCTGATTATGGAAGGCTTTCAGCAGACGATCAAGAATAAAATTTACAGCTTCAGCTCTCACATGATTGTCACCAGGTTTACCATGAACAATTCTATGGAAGAGCAACCTTTCTTTTATAACGTAGATTTGTTCAATAATTATAAAACCAAGTACAGTTATATAGATCATATTCAAGAGTACAGCCACAAGGCTGGGCTCATCAAAACGGATGAGGAAGTGCTGGGTATTGTATTCAAAGGCATTGGACAAAGTTTCAAGTTAGATGCCTTTAGGCAAAATATGTTGGAGGGAGAATTTCTGCATCTTCCTGATTCGGGCTATGCGTTTGAGGTTGTCATCAGTAAGACGATTGCCAATAAGATCAAAGCTAATGTCAACGATGATATTATTGTTCATTTCTTTCAAAACCCACCGCGATTCAGAAAACTAAAAGTGGTAGGTGTTTATGAAACCAATTTATCTGATTATTACGACAGTAGGGTAATCATTGGAGATCTACGACTGATTCAGAGACTGAATGATTGGGCAGATAGCGTAGCGGGTGGCTTGGAAGTCTTTGTTAAAGACACCAAAGATATTGATCTCGCCTATTCTACTATCGGAGAAGACATGGACTACGATTTGTACATTGAAAAAGTAAGTGACAAATACGTACAAGTGTTTGAATGGCTCGAATTAATAAGCAGGCAGGTAAATATTCTATTAGGAGTCATTCTTACAGTCGTTTGTGTAAACATGATATCGGTGGTATTGATTTTGGTAATGGAACGTACACAAATGATAGGGCTGCTCAAAGCTATGGGAGCCGCTGATAGACTAATACGATCGGTATTTATGTATAATGGCATTAATTTGATAGCCAAGGGATTGTTGTATGGCAATGTGGTAGGTCTTGGGCTTTGCTACATCCAATATCAATTTCGGTTGATTCATCTCAATCCCCATGATTATTATATGAATTACGTGCCTATTAGCTGGGATTGGAGTGTAGTGCTTTTGCTGAACCTCCTTGTATTTGCCATAGTCACAGTTGTATTACTTTTTCCGACAGCTATCGTATCACGCATCACCCCCATCAAAGCCATACGATTCGATTAAACTTGCTCACCTAATTATTATATTATTGAGCACTTCTTGTCAACTCGCTGGCATCCTAAAAACGAGCCATTTGGTAAATATGTCAGAAGTGTCTTTCATTATTGGTTGCCTATAAGTCGGTGCGACCGTAATCAGATTCAGTGTCGACTGAATATTATTTTACGCTGCGCCTTCCTTGGGGAGTTCTTTTGTAGCCTTTAAACCAGCTTCCGATGGTTAACTGTATGACGCCAAAAAAGGCCTCTTTAAAAATTCCGGCAGAAAGCTTGGATTGGCCCCGAACACGTTCGGTGAAAATGATTGGGACTTCAGTAATCTTGAAGCCGTATTTCCAGGTGAGAAACTTCATTTCTATCTGGAATCCATAGCCGATAAATTTTACTTTGTGAAGGGGAATGGTTTCCAGGACCATTCTTTTATAGCAGACGAAACCAGCTGTGGCATCGCGGATAGGCATAAGCGTGACCAGCCGAACGTAGGTACTGGCGAAATATGAAAGCAGCACCCTGCCAATGGGCCAGTTGACCACATTGACACCGGTAATGTATCGTGAACCTACACACATATCATAACCACCTTCAGAACAGGTCAGGTATAGGTTCACCAAATCTTTGGGGTCATGGGAAAAATCAGCATCCATTTCAAGGATGTAATCGTATCCAAGCTTTAGGGCATAGTTGAATCCCTCAATATAGGCTGTGCCCAGTCCAAGTTTACCCTGGCGCTGAACCAGATGAAGTCGTTCGCGATCACGATTAAAATTGTACTGCAGGCTCATGACAACACCAGCGGTTCCATCTGGCGAATTGTCGTCCACAATTAATAAATCAAATTCTTTCGGAAGTGAGAATACCGTTTCAATGATCAGGCCGATATTTTCCTTTTCATTGTAAGTGGGAATTATGACTAATGCGTTGCTCACCGTAAGTTTTAGATAAACGACAAAACTAATAAAATAGGCTGCATTGCCCAATTTGGTAAGTGTCCGGTTTGACCTAATTTCAAGGCTGTAATAAAATGATTGGCGAAGATGATGAATGGAGTCAAGTGCGTATTTCTTGATAGGGATGGGGTTCTCAACTTTGATCGGCCTAACTATTCATATAGTCTGGATCACTTCAAAATTATTCCTGGAGTTGGCGATTCGCTGAAGCGACTGAAGGAGGCTGGGTATTTGCTGGTGGTAATCACCAATCAGTCAGGCATAGCGCAGGGCATTTATACTCAGGAAGAAATGGAGCGTTGTCATGCTTTTTTCCACGAGCAAACAGGTTCACTAATTGATCATTTCTATTTTAGTCCCTATCACCCATCTGTAACCGCTTCGCTTGGAAGAAAACCGGGCACATTGCTATTTGAAAAAGCGATTGCCAAGTATGCAATTAATATTGCAGCGAGTTGGATGGTTGGCGACAGGGGAAGAGACCTGATACCCGCCAAAAAATTGGGAATAAAGACCATTCAGGTTGGTGATGAAATCGAACCAGAGAATAAAGGTGATTTCGTCGTCAAAGACCTGACGGAAGCTGCCCAAATTATTTTATCTAACTAATCATGCAGCCTCAGCCTCTTGCATTTTGCTTGCCAGTTTCTTCTGCAAATCGAATGGAACAGGCGCAAACTCAGCAAAGCGTTGCGTAAAACTGGCCCTTCCTTGCGATAATGATCTCAGAGAAGTTGAGTAACGGTCGAGCTCGGCAAGTGGTGTTCTCGCTTTAATCATCTGATAACTTCCTTTGGTATCCATTCCCAAGATGATGGACCTGCGGGTTTGCAAATCGCTCATCACTTCTCCCATTATTTCTTCGGGAAGTACAATTTCCAAATCATATAAGGGTTCAAGCAGCTGAGGTTCTGCTTTTAAGAAGGCTTCCTTAAAGGCCATCATTCCCGCAATCTTAAAAGAGATATCGTTGGAATCAACCGCATGCATTTTTCCATCATACACCATCACCCTAACATCTCTTACATATGATCCTGTGATCGGGCCTTCCTCCATTTTCTCCATCACACCTTTTAAAATGGAAGGAATGAATCGGGCGTCAATGACACCGCCTACAATGCAATTGTAAAATACCAACTTACCACCCCAATCCAAATCGATTTCTTCTTTGCCTCGAACTGGGAACTCAGTAGGCTCTGGCATGCCTTCAGCATAGGGCTCAATCTTTAAATACACTTCGCCAAATTGGCCAGCACCTCCTGATTGTTTCTTGTGACGGTAGTGACCTTCCATGGGTTTGTGAATAGTCTCTCTATATGAAATTCTTGGTGTAATAAAATCAGTGTGCAGCTTATAGACATTGTCCAGGTACCATTTGCAAACAGTCAGGTGCATCTCGCCTTGACCTGAAATAATCAGTTGTTTTAACTCTTTTGAATAATGAACTAAAAGGGTTGGGTCTTCCTGATGGATCTTGTGCAATACTTCCCCAATCTTTTCATCGTCTCCTTTTGTTTGTGCGATTACGGCAGTTCGAATTCGGGGTTCGGGGAACTCAATGGGTTTGATGATCATTTCATACCCTTTGGCATGAAGCGTTTGATTGGTGTAAGTCTCTTTTAATTTTAAGGTGGCTCCAATATCACCAGCTACCAGTTTATCCACGGAGTTGCGTGTTTTTCCATCCATGATAAAGAGCTGGTGTATACGCTCGATGGCATCCGTTTGACTATTGATGAGTTCGGAGTTTGCATTTACCTCTCCTGAAATGACTTTAAAAAATGAAAGTCTTCCCACATTGGGTTCAAAGTGAGACTTAAAAATAAAAAGTACAGTGGGTTTGTTTGCGTCAAATGGCACTTCCTTGCCATCTTCCGTAACCTCTGGATTGGCTTCAGTAGGTGATGGGGCCACGTTGTCAATGAAGGTCATCATTCGGCCACTGCCCATATTTTGCTTGGCTGACATACAGAATACAGGGAATACTTCATGATTGATCATACCTTGTTTCAGGCCCTGTCTCATTTCATCTTCATCTAATGTTCCTTTTTCAAAATAGAGTTCCATTAATTTTTCATCGTTCTCTGCCGCTTTTTCAACCAGCTCGTTGTGTAGTCTCTCGGCCTTCTCTTTTTCAGAATCGGGGATTGGAAGTTTCTCTGGCTTACCACCGTCAGCCGGAAATTTATAAAGCGTCATTTTCAACAGATCGATGATCTGATTGAAGCCTTCACCTTCATTGACAGGGTATTGCATTTGAGTGATGGCACTTCCAAATCGGTTCTTGATGTCATTCAACGCATCTTCAAAGTTTGATTTGGGATGATCAACCTGATTAATAGCAAAAATGACCGGCTTATTAAACCGGTCAACATAATTCCAAATCAACTCTGTGCCTACCTCTACTCCGTGTTGGGCATTGATCACCATGACACAGGTGTCGGCCACACGGAGAGAGGACATCATCTCTCCGGCAAAATCGTCAAAGCCAGGCGTATCGATAATATTTATTTTGTAGTCGCGCCATTCGGTGTGCATGGTAGTTGCGAAGACAGAGTTTTCACGCTCTTGTTCGATATCGTGAAAGTCACTGACTGTATTTTTTCCTTCGATGGTGCCCCTTCGATGAATAATACCAGCTTCGAAGATCATGTCTTCGGCCAAAAGCGTTTTACCTGTTTTGGGGGCACCTAGCAGTGCGATGTTTTTTATGTGTTTCCCGTCATAGACTTTCATGGTGAATCGGGTTTAGTGTAGAACAAAATTGAAAGGGAAATGAATTTACTGTAAAAAATTAAAAGCAAAAAGCGATTATGCTTTAATTCATTCTCTTTTTATTGAAAATCCAGAATCGTGGTAATACAATAATTGAATTGTCTTTTCAGGCTTTACGGTAAGATTGGATTTGGCGGAAACAAAAAGTAATTCCATTTTAAATAATTGATGCCCCGGTATGGTTACGAACTATTTCTAAAGATTCAGCGAATGATTATTGATTCGCTGAATCCTAGAATAGAATGTCCTAGATTTAAAGGGATCTTAAATAATGAACGAGCGACCAAACGTCTTCTGCGTTTGGAATCTTTTTCTTAAATGATGGCATATCATCCCTGCCTTCGTTGGTTTTATAAAACAGTTCACCATCGGTTTGTGCTTTGAATTCTTTGGATGTAAAATCTCCCGGGAATGTTTCTAATTCAGCCGCTTTAGTTCCATCACCTTCGCCAGCTTTGCCATGACAGGATTTACAATGTTTTGCATATAATGCCTTACCTATTGAAATAGCTTCACTGTCATTTTTCACTGGGTTTTTCATTTTCTTGGAAGCTTCAGGAACAGGCCATGGCTTACTATCTTGTATGGTTGTAAAAGAAAATACAGTTACTGTCATAGCAAGAAGTAATAAAATTACGGGTATTTGATAAGTCTGTTTCATAGGTTCTTATTTGTTAAGGTTGATTTTGAAGTTTCTTTATTTTAATTATTTGAAAAACAAGATAACCAATTATACCCCAGACACCCAAAATAATGAGGTTTGGAAATATCAATAACCAATAAGGTGTTTTGTCTCTGGTTGCCCATAGTGTTCTGCTTTCAAATTCTTTATTGTCATCAACGAGAGGAACTCCCCATTTCTGTACAGTAAGTGCTGAAATCGTGCCAAACTCTTCATTATCTTCAAACCAACAGCCTAATTCAATATCGCCTTTTTCATTGCCTGGGATTGTCCCTTCCCACTCCAATTCTGCTTCTCCGCTTTCATCGGTGGTATAGAAATCTTCTCCAATCGGAAGTTTACCAAAATATCGCTTAATGAAAAATTTTAATTCTACTTCCGGTACAACCTCCCAATCCTCTTCCGTTTTGCGCTCTACCTTGGCTTTGAGTACGTGCTCGTCTTCCGCGACTATTGTCAGGCGGCCGTGACTTACCATCAGGGTCTCATCCGCCTCATCAGTACTATCGCTTGCTGCTACAGAGCCGTAGAATTCGGCTTCTGTTAGTGATTCCCATAGCGCTTTTAGGTTATCTGGAAAAACAGCTTTAGCCTTGCCGTCTGCGTTAGAAATCACGGTACCGATTTGGTGTTGCTCATCGTTGCTCTGCAAAGATATTTCTACGGGTATGCCCGACATGGGATAATACCTGCGATCTATTCGCTTTCTTACGTTCACTAAAATGTAGGGTGCCGCTTGTTCTGTTTGATGAAAACTCAAATCGATTCTGGGGCTTATTTTTTCTTCCTGCGCATCTGCTGTTGTTACGCATCCAATTGAGATGCAGAGAACTGCTATTTTGACAATTTTAAGATTCATGATGTTTGCTCTTTAATGGTTTCTTCGATTGGGATGATTGGGAATATCCTAACGAAAAAGGTCATGACTAATAATGCTCCTGCCAGAGAGCCGCACGTGATCGCCCATTCTTCCCATGTCGGAAGATAATTAAGGTAATTATCTGGCACATTGTACATGGGCAGAAAAGGGTGTAGCATGGTGGGGGCTACAATTAGAAATCGCTTGAACCACGCGCCAACCACAACCAGAGTACCCATTATCAACATGGGCAACGGTTTTCTTCCGGCAGGAAAAATTAAGACCAGAATAGGCACAACCATTCCCAAAATAATGACAGACCAAAAAAGTAGCGCAAAATCACCTGTAAATAACCCCATTAGGTGTGCTTCTTCCGGTTTTTTCATTTTGAAAGCAGGAACCAAATATTCGTTGACATTGAAATAGAGGTACAGCAACGCTAACATGACAAGCAGTTTGCCCATGTGATCGAAATGTTTGTCAGTAATGTATTTTCGCAGTTTGTAAACTTTCCGGAATACCGCCATGGCGACAACTACGCCACCAGCCCCTACTAAAAAAGCGCCTGAGACAAAATAGGCTCCGAAGTTGGTGCTATCCCAACCGGGCCTGTAAGTGGTTGCGAAAAGCCAGGATGTCACGGTGTGAATAGCAAGTGCAACCGGGATAATGACGATGGATATGATTCGGATAGACTTGTCTTTGATGGAAATCTGTGCGGCAGTGTTT
>DATCZR010000024.1:0-11833 GCA_036525835.1 Cyclobacteriaceae bacterium | reverse complement strand
AGAACATGTATGGGAATTTAATATTGCCTCTAATTTGAAGGGAACAGCAATATTGGGATGGGACAATCAAGATCTTGGAGAGAGTTCGAAGGAACTATATTTGATGGATGTAACGAAGCAGCAGTTTGTTAATATGCGGGAAACCAATTCCTATGCATTCCAGCCAAATGTTTCGAATCAGTTTAAGGTTTATTATGGCGAAGATGTGAAGTCTAAGATTAAACCAACAACAATTTTGTTGGGAGATGCTTATCCAAACCCTACCTCTGGAGAGGTGACAATACCATTCACGCTTCCGCAAAAAGAACCTCAATACGGTGTGAAAGTTGAAGTTTATGACAATATGGGAAGAAAGGTATCCACACTACTTGACAAAACTCTTTTGCCGGATTTCTATACCATTAAGTGGAATGGAAATGAATTAAGAGGAGGACTATATACTTATCGATTAATTGTGACCGACAAATCCGGGGTAAATATACAAGCCGGAAAGATTGTATTGAAAAAATAACATAACCCAAAAAGCCATGAAACCATCAGTCAGGTTTGCCTTTTTATTCATGCTAATCTCCACTTGCACTTTAAATGCGCAAAATGTGAGTAGCCGAACCAACGATTTTGAGGTGGACTTTAGCGATCCTAATCGTTTAGTTTCAACCACTATTCCCGTAATTAACTGGATCACCCCGGTGGCAGAGACAAACTATTCTCAAGAGAATAAGTACAAAATTAAGTTTGAGATTGAATCAACTACCCCTTTAAAGAATATTACAATTACAATTAAGGAGACCAGTGAGGGTGCTTCTAGAGGCGTTCAAAACATAGAAGTCAAGGAAAGCGAAAAACTTTTTTCAACTATCGAGCGCAGTATTACTTTAATGGAGGGAGAAAATGTACTGGAAATTGTTGCCGAAAATGTTGATGGCACAAAGACTATCAGCCAAAGAATGGTCCGTGTAGGCGCGGCATCAATTGCTGATGCGTCAAAGCTGAATCGTACAGACTATGCATTAATAATTGCGACAGATGAATATGATTACTGGCCGGATTTAGTTAATCCAGTATTTGATGCGAGAACGATTGCTGATGAGCTGAAGAAAACCTATGGTTTTAAAGTTGAGTTCATAGAAAACGCAACCCAGTCTATAATTTTGAAGGCGCTTAGGGATTATGGCGAAAAAAAGTATAATCCATTAGATCAGCTGTTTATTTTCTTTGCTGGCCATGGCACATTTGATCAAACCTTTGGTGAAGGTTTCGTTGTTACCAGGGAGTCTTTGCTAAAGGACGAGGGAAAGACAACTTATCTTTCTCACAATCGACTCCGCTCAATTGTAAATAATATTCCTGCTGAACATATATTCTTGGCCATGGATGTTTGTTTTGGAGGTACGTTTGATGCGGCATTGGCCTCATCAAGAGGTGTTGACGATGAGGTATATAGAGAGCAAACTCAATCAGAATACATTACTAGAAAACTAACTTACAAAACCAGAAGGTTCTTAACTTCAGGAGGCAAAACTTATGTATCAGACGGTATCCCTGGTAAGCATAGTCCTTTTGCAAAGAATTTTATTGAAGCCTTACGTGCACGTGGTGGAAGAGATAACATATTAACTCTGCCTGAATTATATTCTTATGTGGAGAAGCTAAAAATTCAACCTCGATTTGGAGAATTTGGCGACAATGCTCCTGGAAGCGACTTTGTTTTTATTGCACGGTAATAATTAAAGAAACCAGTGAGAAGGTGAGAAGCGATTCTCACCTTTTTTTATGCTTATTTCCGTAAATTGAATGCCCTTATCATTTATGAGCGCGATCCGGTTTCTTATTTATTTCGTAATTAGCGTGATATGCCAGCCCGCATTTGCACAATCGGGTAACTATTTTCTTTCACATTACAAACCTTCAGATGAAAATCTGGATTATCTCAGTTTTGATATTGTTCAAACCGAGCGAGGTGTAATTTATTTTGCCAACAAAGCTGGGGTGGTTGAGTTTGATGGCAGAAACTGGAAGGTAATTGACAGCCCCGGAGCTATATATACTTTATCCGTTGCCAAGGGCAATGATTTGTATGTAGGCGGACTAGCCGGATTTGGAAGGCTTGCACTAAATGATGAAAATGTGCTTGCCTTTGAGTCATTGTCTACGGATGTTAAGGCAAAGAATGTTTTTGAAAGCATTGTATTTGCAGATCATATTTATTTCCTTAACGAACGCCACCTTTTTGGGGTTAATCTTAAATCGCAATTAATTGATATCGATATTGAGAGCCCTGCAACGCAATCCTTCGAAGGGATTTTTGAGCTAGGCGGCTCAATGTATGTTAGTATGGGCAATGGGGCACTGCAACAATTAGAGGGTTCCCAACTTGGGCCAGCCTCAATTCCATTTCTGGCAGGCGATGAAATACTTTTTGTTGATAAGCGACCAAATTCTTCTGGATACCTGATAGGAACGGTATCAGGAAAGTTATTCATCTATGAAAATAATGTTTCTGTTGAGGTTTTAGTGGCTGAGGCTGATTACTTATTAACCAACGTCATAGTTACCGGCAAATGGATCAACGCAAATTTGATTGCAGTCGGAACATTGAGTGGTGGCGCCATTTTTATAAATCCTGCCGGCGGTAAGGTAGAGCAAATCATAAACTATTATACGGGCCTGCCAGATAATGAGGTCTTCGCTCTTATGACAGATCGCAATCAGGGAGTGTGGGTGGCTCACGATTATGGTTTTACACGAATTGCGCCATACTTACCATTCCGCACATTCAATCATTATCCTGGCTTGTCCGGCAACTTGTTAAGTGCATACTCAGAAGACAGCTTGGTATATGTGGGCACATCAGTGGGCTTATATAAATTGACCAAAGAAAAAATATATGCCGAGGAAACATACTTTGTTACCAGACTAAAAAGAGCAACAGCGGCAATATCAGCAGAAGAGGAAAAGGCAGAAAGAAAAAAAAGCAGAAGAGGCCTCTTTGGGTTTATAAAAAGAAACAAAAATAAAGACAGTGAGGATGAAAAACCTGAAGCGGTGTCTGGGAAAAGTGAATCTGTCAAAAAAGTTGTTGAAAAGAAAACCAGGACGGTGTTGAAAGCGCTTGATTATGTTTATAAAAAGGTTGATAGCATTGAGGGTAAGGTGACTCATTTGGCAAAAGTACAGGGGAGACTGATAGCTGCCGGAGTGGGCGGTTTATTTGAAATTAATGACTTGAAGGCGATTGAAATTATTGAGACACCAATAAGAGCCCTATTTTATTCTCCAACATTAAAGCAGATTCTTGTAAGCACTTACAACGATCGAGTTAGGAGCATTGAATGGAAAGACGAACAGTGGGTGGAGACCTCTATTCTCGATTCATTGAGCGCCTACGTAGGCAATATCTTTGAAGATCACACCCAAAATATCTGGATGTGTGGCAGAGCTGATGTCATCAAGGTGGAATTGATAGATGGAGAAGTAAGCGCCATTTCATCTGTGCCTTTTACCAGCCCGGTTTTGGATGAAACGATGGGCTTCGCATTAGGAGCCGACGTGTTTGTTGCGGCTTCGGGTGCTTTTCATCGATATGATGTAATCAAGCATGAGTTTGTTAAATATGATTCCTTACCCGGACCAAGAAAATACTTCACCTCACTGGGGACTTTCTGGTACAACGATGGGCATCGATGGAGAACGGTGGATCAAAAACTCAGGAGTAGCCTGCGACTGGAATGGCTGGGCCTTTTTCCGGATATTCGATCACTCTCGATTGCTGATAATGGCAATGGGCTGTGGCTTATTACTTCCGCCAATGAGTTATATAAATTCACAAAATCTGATTTAGGAGAGATCGTAAAGAACTACCCCTTGTTTCTAAAAGAAGTAAGGAGTCCTGGGAATAAGCTAACACCAGGTAAAGGATTGACTATCGATGAACAAGAAAGCGCCCTATCTTTTGAGTTTGTACAACCAGAATACACCAATGCATTAGCCATAGAATACCAATATATGATTGAAGGGATTAGCAAAGATTGGTCGTCATGGTCTACTACGAATAACATTGTCAATTTTCCATTTCTTGCTCAGGGCAAGTATAAACTGAGAATAAAATCGCGCGATCTTTTTGGACAAGAATCCGAATTGCAGGCCATTGAATTTACAGTCATTCCACCCTATTGGAAACGCACATGGTTTTATGCATTGGAATTTGTTTTTTTTGCCATGCTGGTGATGATCTCATTAAAGCTGAGTGCGGCCAATAGAAAGTACAGACACATCAGTCAGTTGCTTTCCATACTTACAGTGATTATGCTTATTCAGCTGGTGCAAAATACAGTTGAATCCTATGTGAGCGTTCAAACGACTCCGGTAATTGATTTCTTCATACAAGTAGTTATTGCCTTACTCGTTTTACCTCTTGAAATTGGGATGCGAAGATTAATGATCGAAGCCTCAGAAGGAAAGTATGATTTGAAAAAGCTAAAGAGAGTTAAAAACTAGAATCCTATAATCAGGGAATTTTATTAACTTCACTTATTACGAGACATATCATTTATGAAAAACCTATTCACTGGTTTATTAATGGCCTTAACCTGTTGGTGCTGTTCACCTTCTCAGGATTCGCAATCTGAAATAAATAGAAATGATAATCCTCCAGCTGAAGGATTTAATCTGGAAGATTCTGATCCGGCTGCTATCGAACTGGCAGATAGCATTATGATGGCAGTAGGGGGAAGAAAGAATTGGGATGCCACTCGCTTCATTTCATGGAATTTTTTTGGACGGAGGAATTTAGTTTGGGATAAGCATGAAGGAAGGGTAAGGATTGAAAGTTTGCCGGACAGCACCATCTATTTGGTAAATATCAGTACAGAAAAAGGAAGAGTTCAAGTTAAAGGCCAGGAGTTAACGCAACCAGACTCATTGGCCAAAATGCTAAAACGAGCAAAGAGTATTTGGATTAATGATTCTTATTGGCTTGTGATGCCTTTTAAGTTAAAGGATTCTGGGGTTACGCTTACTTATTTGGGAGAAGACACGTTGGTCAACAAGAAGTACTATAATGTGTTGCGGCTGACCTTTGACAAGGTGGGAGATACGCCTAATAATAAATATGATTTGTATGTTGGCGTGAAGGATAAACTAATAAATTATTGGTCATATTATAGAGATGCTACTCAAGATACTGCGTCCTGGACTCGTCCTTGGGACAACTATCAACGTTATGGTTCAATTTTACTCTCAGCGGATCGGTCAGATGGAGCCGGGCCAAAAAATGTAAAAGTGAATGATCAACTTCCAAATGCGCTTTTCACTGAATTTTAATTATTAATTTAAGTCTTTATTGTATGCTCCTAAATCTCGAAACAATCCCACATTTTTATAAAAATTATGTGAAGTTGATTGAAGAAACTGATCTCATTCAGGCGCTACGCATTTCTGGAAATCGTGCGCAGGAGATTTTGCATGCTATTCCCTTAGAGAGGCAGGATTTTAAGTATGGCAATGATAAGTGGACCATTAGAGAGGTTCTTTGCCATATGATAGATGCGGAAAGGATTTTTGCCTATCGCTCCCTGCGCTTTGCGCGAAATGATCAAACGCCATTGGCGGGGTTCGATGAAAAGACTTATGTTCCGGAGTCCAATGCCAGCGGCCGAGAGTTGAAGAGTATCCTTGCCGAAATGGCGCACTTAAGGATGGCAACAATTGATTTGTTTTCAGGATTTAATGCTGAAATGCTTTCTAGAAAGGGATTAGCCAATAAGAACGAGTTATCTGTTGCCTCTCAAGGCTTTATCATTGCTGGCCACGAGACACACCATGTAAAAGTACTAACCGAACGCTATTTCAGTGCCTGGAATTGATGAATCGCTTTCTGGCAATTTTTATAGTAATTTTTGCGTTTTCATGCTCTCCTCGAATTAAACTCGAAAAAGCTTTATCGAGCGATGAACTGCGATTCCACGATCACATAGGTTTGCTCGTGTATGACCCGCAAACAAGAAAAACACTTGTCGATTTCAACTCCACTAAATATTTCACACCTGCATCCAACACAAAAATATTTACTTTCTTCGGTGGACTTCAATTGTTAGGTGATAGCATCCCCTCCTTAAAATATGTAGAGCAAAATGACTCTCTTATAATCTGGGGTACAGCCGACCCATCTTTCCTCTATCCTGAAGTTTTCCAAAATGCCAAAACTTATGATTTTTTAAAAAATCACCCGGCAGAGATTTATTTTTCCCCATCAAATTTTTATGACAAGCATTTTGGGCCTGGTTGGGCTTGGGGTGATTACAATTCCTACTACTCAGCTGAACGCTCTCCCTTTCCTATTTACGGCAACTTGATGACCTTGACGGATAGTGTGGATAACCGCCTAAGCATATTTCCAACCTTATTTTATGATTCTGTGCGTTTAATAAAATCAATAGATTCGACAAAACGTGCGATTAGGGAACTGAAGAATAATAGAGTTGAATTTGAAACTGACAGCAGTACTAAATCATTTCATAAAGCCATACCATTTAAAAGTTCACCTCAACTCATATCGATGCTCTTGAGTGATACATTAAAGCGAAAGGTTATTTTGGTGGACAAACAGCTGCCTTCAGAAGCAAAGATTTTACATAGTATACCATCTGATAGTCTCTACCAGGTAATGATGCAAGAGAGCGATAATTTTATTGCGGAGCAATTGTTGCAGATGTGTGCCCTGATGGTCAGTGATTCTCTTAAAGCTGAAATTGCTATAGATTACATAAAAGATAAATATTTATTTGACCTGCCGGATGAACCTCATTGGGTAGATGGCTCAGGCTTATCGAGATACAACTTATTTACACCTCGTTCGATCGTAAGATTATGGGAGAAGATTCTGTTGATGGTACCCAGGGAGAGGTTATTTGAAATTCTAGCGATTGGGGGTAAGGCAGGGACTATAAAAAATTCTTATAAGGCTGATTCTCCGTATATTTTTGGCAAGACAGGAACGTTGAGCAATAATCATTGCATCAGTGGTTACTTGATTACCAAAAAGGGAAAATTGTTAATCTTTAGTTTCATGAACAATAATTTTACGGTACCTACGAGTGAGATCAGAGCCAATATGGAGCAAGTATTATTTCAAATTCATGAGAAGAACTAACACAATTATACTTTCAATTCTGGTGTTGTGCATTGCCATAACACAGGCTTACAGCCAAAAGAAAGATAGTCTTGATATCAAGATTGGTCAAATGATTTTAATCGGTGTGCCGGGTACTACTGTAGACACGATAGTATTAAGAGAGATAAGAGAAGGAAAAGCGGGATCTATCATCTTGTTTGAAAAGAACATAGCTGGCAAAAATTCATATGCTCAGCTCAAAAAAATGATTTGGACGTATAGCATGGTTGCGCCCATTCCTTTATTTGTTTCAATTGATCAGGAAGGGGGAAGAGTAAACAGGCTGAAAGAGAAGTATGGATTTCCTAAATCGCTTTCTGCAGCTAATATGAGTCTGTCATTGGATTCTGTAAAATACTATGGTCAGGCAACAGCAGCCACACTGGCAGGATTAGGTTTTAATGTCAATTTTGCGCCAGTAGTCGATTTGGCTTCCAATCCGGATAATCCGGTTATTGCGAGGGTTGAGCGTGCATTTTCTGCAGATCCAGATTCAGTCGCTTTATTTTCAAAGGAATTTGTAAAGGCGCATCGAAGAGTTGGAGTGGTTAGCGTGCTTAAGCATTTTCCTGGACATGGCAGTTCAGAAAATGATACGCACCTGGGAATAGCCGATGTTTCCAATACGTGGGAACCTAAGGAACTAAGACCCTACCAATTGCTTATTGACTCTGGGTATGTAGATGCGATTATGACTGCTCATATTGTTAATCAGAAACTTGATGAGAAGAGTTTGCCAGGAACCTTGTCGTCCAGAATATTGGATTCTTTGTTGAGAAAAACTTTAAAATTTGATGGTGTTGTGTTTTCGGATGACATGCAAATGCACGCGATAACAAAACACTATGGATTAGAGGAAGCCATTAAGTTGGCGGTAAACGCAGGTGTTGACATTCTTACCTTTTCAAATAACATTCAGGGAAGCGAAGACAGAACGGTTGATAAGGTTCATTCCATCATCAGAAAATTTGTGGAGGATGGCACAATTCCAAAAGAAAGAATTAATGAATCTTTTAGAAGGATCATGGATTTGAAGAAAAAGATAAACTCATCTCAAGCTGATTACTATAGAAATGAGTTGGTGAGGGCCCAATTGAAGTTGAAAGTTGCCAATCAAAGAATTGAGACACAAGATAGTTTAATGTTAGTTCAGGAAAATAGCACTGCACCGCAGGAAGAAAAAAGGATAAAGCGGAAAAAGAAAAAGAATCAATAGCAACTTGAATCCTTATAAAATCAGTAGTCCAAAAGGAACTAAAGTTCCCATCTTGCTAAGCGTACCACATTGTGGCATCGCCTTTCCAGATGAAATACGAAAAGATTTTGATCCGGAATTGTCATCCAAGCCAGATGACACAGATTGGTTCGTTGATACCCTGTACGACTTTGCGTCAAGTATGGGTATTTCAATGATCAGCGCAGTATACAGCCGATGGGTTATTGACTTGAATCGAGATCCTGAGAGCAAGCCTTTGTATACGGATGGAAGAATCATAACTGCACTTTGCCCAACAACAGATTTTTTCGGAAAACCTATTTATATAGATCAAAGAAAAGAAGTTAAGCAGACTGAAGTTGACAGAAGGTTGACGGCTTATTATTATCCATACCATAATAGGCTAAATGAGTTACTTGTTGAGCTAAGAGATCAATTTGGGAAAGTGCTTCTTTGGGATTGCCATAGTATCAGACAGTTTGTACCCACCATACACAAAGACAAATTTCCTGACTTGATTTTGGGGGATGCAGATGGAACTACGGCCTCGCCTGGACTAATCGAGGTGGCACTGAAAGGACTTGAGGCATCTGATTATCAGGTTAATCACAATTATCCTTTTAAAGGAGGTTATATTACTAGAAACTTTGGCATTCCCGCTGAAAATCAGCACGCTTTACAATTGGAAATGAGTAAGCTGCAATACATGAATGATGCTGAGCTTGAACATCATCCCAAACGAGCTGAGAAAATGCAGGAAGTACTGAAGTCAACTTTTGAAAAACTGATTGATGCGCTTGAGTAAATCTAATAATTATTTCAAATTCAAATCTCTTCTTCAGTGCGACAACTGGATTAGCCCCACCTATGTTGGAGTTGACGAAAATGGGATCATTACCTATTTATCAACTCAGCCTCCATCGGATGGTTTTGCCATGGATTCAGTTGATGGATTTGCTATTCCAGGATTTCAAAATGCACATTCACATGCATTTCAATATGCCATGGCTGGCTTGGCCGAAAGTCATCCCCAAGGGACTCATGATGATTTTTGGACCTGGCGAGAGGCCATGTATCAATGCGCCTTAAGTGTTAACCCTGATCAGGTCGAGTCAATAGCTACCATGCTCTATGCTGAAATGGTGAGACACGGGTACACGCATGTGGCTGAATTTCATTACCTACATCATGATAAAGACGGAAAGCCTTTTAGTAACCTGGCTGAGTTGGGAGAACGAATTGTTGCTGCTGCGAAGACTACCGGAATTAAGATTACGCTGGTACCCGTATTCTATCAGAAGGGAAGCTTTGGACAAGATCCACAACTAAGGCAAAGAAGGTTTATCTCGAGATCAATAGATGACTATTTTAATCTGTTCGAAGCATCTAAGAAAGTCGCTATTAATTATAAAGACGCTTCTATTGGGGCTAGCGTGCATTCGCTACGAGCAGTCGATCTGGATGATATCAAAAAGACGTTGAGTTCTTTACCACCTGATGTGCCTTTTCACATGCATGTGGCGGAACAAAAAAAAGAAGTTAAAGATTGCCTTGATCATTGTGGTAAGCGACCCATGCAATGGGTGCTTGATAGTCTTCCTGTTAACAATAGATTCCATCTTGTCCACTCCACCCATTTAGTTGAAGACGAATTGTCCCGACTTGCCAAATCAGGAGCTAATGTGGTGTTATGTCCATCAACAGAAGGAAATTTAGGTGATGGCATATTCAGAATGAAAGAATATGTTGGTCTTGGCGGCAGATGGTCGATTGGCACAGACAGTCATATCGGGATCGATCCACTGGAAGAATTTAGAATGATTGATTATCGTCAGCGGTTGATAACCAATGAAAGAAATACTTTCGGAGGAGATGCAGCCCACTACATGATCAATGAAGAAGTGGTTTCTGGCAGAAAGGCAATGGGAATTGAATCGAAAAATAATTTTGAAATAGGCAAACCATTTGATGCGGTAATCTTCGATGGCCAAGCCCCTCTGTTAAATGCGACATCAGCCAAAAATTTGGCCGCGGCAATTGTTTATAGCTCGGATGCAAGCAGCAAATTAGGAACAATTATCAATGGAAGGTGGATTGTTAAGTTCAATAAACATATTAGCAGTGCGCCTATTAGATCAAATTTCAAATCAACTATTCAGCAAATAAGGAACCGGTAATTGGAGGCAGTAATTCCACTCCGATTCCAAGCCGATCAAATAATACTTTTAGGAATCTCCCCAACCTTTTAGTACTTAGCCTGTTCCAAAAACTGAATTCATACCATGAGAAAATTTTATCTGCTTGCAATTATTATGCTTTTACCCACTGTCATAATTTTTGCCCAAAGAAAATCCAAGGCAGCGGCCGCAGCACCTGTTGCAAGTAATACCAATGCCGATTTATTTAAGGGCATGAAATGGAGAAACATTGGTCCATTCCGTGGGGGAAGGTCAAATGCTGTTTCCGGAGTTGTTAATAATGATATGCTTTACTATACAGGATATACTGGTGGTGGCGTATGGAAGACGGATGATGCGGGAAGCTCGTGGAAGAACATTTCAGATGGATTTTTTAAAACTGGCTCAGTAGGGGAAATCGCAGTTTCAGAATCTGACCCCAACGTAATTTATGTGGGCATGGGTGAGCACGCAGTACGCGGAGTAATGACCTCGTATGGAGATGGTGTATATAAATCGACCGATGCTGGGGCCACATGGAAAAATATAGGCCTCGAGAAAACACGACATATTTCTGATATCGCAATTCATCCCAATAATCCTGACGTGGTTTATGTTGCTGGTCAAGGTCCTGTTCATGGTCCAAGTGCCGACCGTGGTGTTTACAAATCAAATGATGGTGGATTAACGTGGAGGAAAACCTTGTATGTTGATGATAATACCGGTGTTTCCAGTTTAAGTATGGACATGAATAATCCCAGGATCATGTACGCGGCCACCTGGCAGCACAGGCGCTATCCATGGAAAGTAGAAAGTGGAGGGCCCGGTTCAGCCTTATGGAAATCAACGGATTCAGGTGAAACGTGGGAGAAAATTGTTGAAGGGCTTCCTAAGGAATTAGGTAAAATGGGAATTTCTGTATCGCGAGCCAACTCTAATAGAGTGTACGCTATTGTAGAAACAGAAAAAGCAAAATCAGGCTTATATCGCTCCGATAACGGTGGTAAGAAATGGACTATGCTAAGCAACAATCAGGATATTAGTTCTCGCTCATGGTACTACATGGAAGTATTTGCAGATCCAATCAATGAAGATATTGTTTACGTGTTGAATGCTCCTGTCATGAGATCGATTGATGGTGGTAAAAACTTTTCGCGTGTATCAGTTGGTCACGGTGATACACATGATCTGTGGATCAATCCAAAAAATAACAACAACATGATTTTGGGTGATGACGGTGGTGGGGAAATTACTTTCAATCGTGGTGAC
>DATCZR010000023.1:0-4778 GCA_036525835.1 Cyclobacteriaceae bacterium | reverse complement strand
GCCCACTTTGATGGAGCCAACCGATTTGGATACACCCGTAATTTCTGCTGACTTGATTGTGGCGAGTTTCAACACTTCATTGGCAGGAATACCTGCTTTCGCATAAAGCTCGAGTTCGCGGTGATATAAAAATCCAGGCAGGCCGTCCGTACCGGGTACGATCACCACTCCTTTCTTAAATAAATCATTGACCACCGCCAGCATCTTTTCAAAACTGGCCTGATGGCGTGCCGCTTGTGAGGCGTCTTTGGTGATTCCTCCGGAGTAAAAGCCACGTTGCTCAATGATGGGAAACCGATCGAGGATCATTTGAAAAGTGGGACTGGGTTCTCCTTGCTGGGCAAGGAACATGTTTTCAAAAATGGCTAAAGTCGGGTCAACGATAATATCCTTGGTCAGCAAGAGTTTAAGAAAATCGAGATATGCCTGCGAGCTGAGATCAAGGTCTGCGCCGTGCTGCGCGGGCATGCTGAAGCGCAAGGGTGAGCGGGTGTCTATGGTATCGGGTAAAAAATTGAGGAACAACATATTGATGTGTTGAATCTCGTTGTAGCCCCGGTTGATGGCTTGGGTTGCCGTCATGTAAGCAGGTATGTGCCCGCTTACCCGCATACCCAACTGATTTGCTTTGTCTGCCAACGGGCGTACCCATTCAGGTTTAATCGAACTGTATAACTTTATCTGATCGTAGCCGAGATTTTTGTAATCCTCTATCTCAAGTAATCCTTCATCCAATTTTTCAATCATGTTGCGTTGATTGGCATACGGTCCAGGTCCATCAATAATGCCACAATAGGTGACGATGTGTGGACCTAGAATCTCATTGCTATCGAACTGGGCCGCCAGGTCTTTCAATTGTTTGTTGTTTGCCAAATCCCTCACTGAGGTCACCCCTCCTGCCAGATGCAACAACCCCCGAAATTTATCATTGTGGGTATGCATATCGAACAGGCCCGGTAAAAGCGTTTTACCAGATCCATCCATTATCGTGGCGGCTTTATCTATGGTTCCTTTACCGGTAGGTTGTATTGACTTAATTGTTTTCCCTACCACCAGCACGTCCTGATTCGGCAGCAATGTTCCCGCTTCCGTGAATACATTCACATTTTGAATGACCACCTTATCGATCTGATGAGTTAGACTTTTGGCCACTTCCAGGAGGTTCTCATCTTCAATGCCGTCTTGTAGCTTTTTCATCTCAAGCCGCAGTGCACTTAAGTCTTTTCTCACGATATGCAGGTTGCCGGATATTTTGCAAACCATCTCCTCACCCTTCATCCAGATGTAGGTGGGATCCAGGTCCAAACCTTTCAACACTACTAACTCTACGGATGATCCATCAGAAAGCGTCATGGGCATCTTCTTTGTCAGTTCCACCCTGCCTTCAGGATACAGATCGATCGTTCCAATTTGTGAGTTTAATACAAGCTGTGTCAGGATTTCATAGACCGCCGGAGATCCGTCATAACGGAAATAAAGTTTATCTCCATTGAAGTTACCCTTGCTGGATCCCATCAGGTTGTGGGTGGTGGCCGTGGTGCCGTCAGTCGAGAAACTTTCGTCAATGGCCACGTTCAGGTAGTTGTTGCCTGTAATGGTTTGGGATGTAATATAATTTTGCCCATTCAGCGAAATCTCTTCCCGGTACTCAGGACCTCGACCTCGGTCAGTATAGGTGTAATAATATCCAAAGCTATTATCTGCCGGCTGCCATTTCTCATACGTGCCTGCCAGGTCTTCCCTGAACATGACATCATAAATGATTCTATCGGCCACCTCTTCCTGCTTGGTTTGATTGCAGTTGGCGAGTAAAATGCAGATAAAAAGAATACTGAGGTTTGCGTATTTCATCGTGGTTACTGAGTGTAGATTGTGGGTTGGTGTTAATCTGTCACAAGGGCTCTTCGTCAACATGTAACCAACCTATTATTTTTGGCAACACCTTATGCTCACAAAAGTATGAAGCGAGGAAAAATTGATGCAAATGGTACGTAGTGACGTTTGCGGTACCTTTTGCGAAAAAATTTCGGGGCCGAATAATTGTTTACCGGCAGTGATTAACTCTTTCTTGCCCTTCTATTTACGGAATAAGTTTACTTCTGCCTGCAATCAAAAAGCTACACCCAACTTAAAAGAAATGGTGTTTATTCTGGCCAGGTTATATTCCACGCCTATCCTGGCAGAAGCCAATCTGATCACGGCACCTACCATCCCCTGCCCATCTGCCGTCAACTCATTTTGAAGGTCAACTTTTTCGGTTATTTCACGGGCGCTTAAAAGATAAGATGAGATGCCTATATAAGGAGATACAGATGCCCAGGTGGAATAGATCGGGAATTCTTTACTCACAACGACATCTACACCATAAACTCTCAGTTTAAGATCTTCCGGGCCATACAATGAGATAAAACTCATCCGACCTGAGGCAGACCAATTCTTTTCTTCCTCGTTCACCAGGTTATATTGAAGCTGCCCTCCGTAGAATCCGTAGTTGGCCCCAGGATTTTTGGTGAAATAAATTCCGGCATCTAATCTTTTGGTAATACCAACTCTTGCTGTTATTCCAGGGATGGGCAGTCTGTCACCGTCCTTTAGCCAATGGGTAGAATCCGGATGAACAAACGTATCGTTCCAGGCAGCTTTGGTATCATCAAATTTAGTTTGCCATTGCAACAAGGCCACTTCAAAATGACCTGCACCCATGGGCCTGGCATCCTTAAGTGGCCGGAAATACACTACCAGTCCGGCTTCTTGTGCAAATTCTTTCCAGGCTTCCTGAGTCAGCGAAGGATCAATCTCAAATGAACATTCGCTCCATTTGTCGCTGGTATGCAGTTCAACATGCTTGTGCTGTGCGAGGCTTAAATTTGATACACCATACATGGTTAGTATGGTTAACATGGTTTTTAAATTTTTCATAGTGCTTTTAATTTCAGTTTTGTAGACCTGCCCGATAACTAGGCAGCGATTTCATAGATCTGAAACGAGCGTGCTCTAGGGAAGATGTTTAAAATTGGGCTGTAATTGACCTTCCCTGCAGGCTGGCACTTCTTAATTTGTCAAAGGGGCTGTTTGGATGAATTCTGATGGTGACAGGCCAGTCACTTTTCTAAAGTATCGGTTAAAAGATGATTTGGAGCTGAAACCACAATGCTGGGCCAGTGCCAGCAATGTAAACCTTTTACTATCTGCGCTGGCGGCTACTCGTTTAAACTCTTCTATCCGCAGCGTGTTGATATAATCATAAAAATTCTTTGCTTCCAATTCGTTAATCACCTGAGATAAATGGTTGGGTTGCGTATTCAGTTGTTCCGCCAGTTCGGCCAGTGACAGGTCGCTCCTTGCGTAGAGTTTTTTGTCATTCATCAATTGGGTAAGCTGGCGATGGAGGATTTTGGACCGCTCTATACTCAATCCCGATTTTTGGTACTTTTTCTTTTCCAGTTGAAAATGATCAGCGTGGTGTCCATTCTTCTGTTCCATTTCATCAGGGCGATCTTTTATTTCGGCACCATTTAAGGGTATTGGTAACTCAGGAGAATAAAAAATTCCAATTTGTCGTATTCCAAAAAATCCGATGAACAAAATAAAAAGTACTACAAAGCCATAGATCCAATCATCATTGGTAAAAATGACCATGATCCATATCAGCCCAATCCAATAGATGAGGTATTGCAACCATTTGAGATTTACTTTTTCTGTATTCGAGAAATGATCTGTAATGGAGACACGATGTTTTCGAAGGACCAAACTCGAAGCGATGAAATACAGTAGGCCGGAGATTATGATAATGATCTTTAAGATCTGATTAAAAGTCTCATACCCTGCGCCATGGTTTTTAAATACATTGATTTTTTCTTCTATAGGAAGAGACAGAAAGGGTATGAGATAAATGAATACTGCAAGAAAAGGAATAAAGTGAAGTAATGCTAAGCGACTGAACTGGAGGCGGTTCGTTAATGCCATGGTATACAAATAAAGAAATGGACCATGTATTAACGGAAAGGGAAATGATACACCCAATAGCTGGGGGTAAAGTTTCATTCTTAATAAGTAAAACAAAAGCAGGTGTATGGAGATAACAAAAAGCCACACAGCAAGGATGATGTCGGCAATGGTTTTTTTTCTTTTGCTAACCAACAAAAGCGTCAGAAAGAAAGCAAGACCAACTCCACCGAAGTAGAACACATACCAAGTTAATTATTCGGCATGAAATAATTCAGTTTTGGCTGCCCGGAATTTTTATACTGCAGTTGGTTTATGCCTTACTTATTACAGATAGGATACGATATGCCGGGCTTATTAGCTCAACCACGATTTACTTAATCGGCCTTATGCCAAAAATCAACAGGTAGCCAATCATCCAAAACTCTCCAACGCTCGCAGGGATGGTAAGGAGCTTAACTCCTATTCCGCGCACATCCATGAACAACAGGAAGGCACTCAGGATATAGCCGACACCTCCGAGGATGAGTATACGGCCGAGCCACATGGGCATGCGCTGTGAACTCACGACTATATACCCAATGGGTATAAGCCAGAGTCCAAAGAAGAGGCTGCCTACTCTCCAGGCCTGTTTGATGAATTGGCAGAAAATTAAAATGCTCATCTTCTTTTCACTCAATGCCAGCGTGGTACTTTGCGCTACTTCTAGTGCACCGCCCATGGTCATGGCACAGATCATGATGGCTATGGCATTCACAGCACCCCAGGCTGCAATGGACTATGCGGCAACGTGATGGATGTCTTTAAATAGTTTGTAAAACCACACGGCAACC
>DATCZR010000022.1:0-4755 GCA_036525835.1 Cyclobacteriaceae bacterium | reverse complement strand
GACAATGGTAATGTGCAACGCGTAAACTTTTTTGGGGAGGTTGGGTTCAATAAAAATGAAGTAGTAAAATTGGGCTTACGGGGGGACTACTTTAGCTACAATACCGAGAAACAGGCGGAGGCGTGGCATAGGCCAACCTATAGATTTAGCGCCATTTCATCTTTCAATGTCTATCAGAAACTATTGTTGAAGGTGAGCCTGGTGGGGCAGGGTGGTATGAAAGCACTCAACAGTGAAACCGCTCAGGTGGTAACTTTGGACACAGGGGTTGATCTCAACATTAAGGCTGATTATTACCTCTCCAAACAAGCCTCCCTATTTGTGAAATTTGAAAATATATTATCAAACCAATATCCGGTATATTTAAACTATCCCGTGAGGGGATTACAGGTGCTTGGGGGTGTGAGTTGGAGCTTCTAACGGGGTTATTTGTTTTAATAAATTAAGTTATTTTTGTTAATAATTCCAGTTAACCTCTTAAACAGCTATGGCAAAAAGAAATAAACCTGAAGACGGTCCTGATGATAGCAAGGACAATGGCAATGAGTCCGAAGATAGCTTTGGTTTGCCAGATATTGAGTACAAGCCACTTGATGAAGGGAAGGAGGAGTCACCATCCGTTGGGGATGTTGACCAACCTAAACAGGAAGAAAGGTATGTATATACGCCCCCTGAAGAGGAAAAGTCTAAAGCACCTATTGTAATTGGCATCGTCATTGCAGCAGTGATCATTATCGCTGGATTTTTAATATACAATTATGTGTATGTGCCTGCAAAGGAGAAGGCCAGGCAAGAAGAGATAACAAAGAAAAAGGAAGCAGATGAAAAGGCAGCTAAAGACAAGCAAGCAAGACTGGAGCGCGAGCGGGAGGCAGAAAGACAAAAAGCGATCGCTGACTCTTTGGCCATAGCTAACGCCAAGCCACAAGCAGGAGAGATTGAAGTATTAACTCAGCGAACCAGACGTTATTATGTAGTGATTTCAACGGCTATCGATGATGATTTAGTTATGGATTACGCTAAAGCGTTGAGTAAAAAAGGAGTGGCAACGAAGATTATTCCACCATTTGGAAATACGAAGTTCACAAGACTTGCTATTGCTAATCATGATACTTATGCGCAAGCACAAGCGCGCGCAGATGAAGTAAAAGCCACATATGGTAATGAAGTTTGGGTAGTTCGCTATTGATTGATCATCAATTGCACATTTTTTGTGATTAATTTATTTTTTAAACTATGATCTTATTACAAGTAATAACCGATGTTGCTGATCCATCAAATGAGGCCATATCTGTTTGGGAGCTAGCCAAGGAAGGAGGTCTAATGATGATCCCGATTGTGCTGTCCTCCTTTATAGCAGTCTATGTATTCGTGGAGCGCGTGCTTACCATCAATAAAGCCAACAAAAGTCCTGATGCATTTATCAGTAAGATTAAAGAACTTGTACTACGCGGAGATATCAGCGGTGCAAAGTTGCTGTGCACTCAGTTTGACAGCCCAATCGCGAGAATGATTGAGAAGGGCGTCTCAAGGATAGGAAGCCCGCTTAAAAACATAGAAGCCTCTATTGAGAATTTAGCAAAGATTGAACTCTTCAAACTAGAGAAGAATTTGTCTATACTGGCAACTATTTCTGGAGCGGCTCCCATGATGGGTTTTTTGGGAACTGTTATTGGTATGGTGCAAGCTTTCATTTCCATTGCCCAGGAGGAAGGTTCGGTTAGTCCCAAATTGCTCTCCTCTGGAATCTATACGGCCATGGTGACTACCGTTGCCGGTTTGATTGTGGGTATTATTGCTTATCTCGGCTACAACTATTTAGTCACACGAGTTTCCAAAGTAGTACACAAAATGGAGTACTCATCGGTAGAGTTTATTGACCTGTTGCAAGAACCTCGCTAGACATGAAGCTACAATCCAGGAATAAAGTAGAAGCGGCTTTTAGCATGGCATCCATGACTGACATGGTGTTTTTGTTGCTCATTTTTTTCATGCTTACCTCTTCATTTATTACGCCATCTGGTTTACCTGTCAATTTGCCAACCAGCAAGACAAGTACCATTGAAGTTCAGAAAGTATCAGTGACGGTGACCAAAGACCTTGAATATTACGTTAACGACAAGAGAGTAACCAGAGGCACGCTTGAAGGGATGCTGAAGAGCAACTTAGTGGGGCCAAATGGTGTTGTGGTATTACATATCGATAAAAGTGTTCCTACAGAGGAATTAGTATATGTGGCAGGAATAGCTACAGCATTAGAAGCCAAGGTTTCCATTGCTACTAAACCGAAGTAACGATGACCCAAAAAGAAGAAAAAAAGAATCAGCGCATAGGCCTCATCACATCGATAGGGGTCCATGTGGCTGTTCTTATCCTATTCTTGCTGATGATGGCCTGGAGGGCTCCGAATCCACCATTTCCGGAGTATGGCATTGAACTCAACTTTGGATTGGATAATCAAGGATATGGGGAGGTTCAGCCTGAAACCCCCGCTAGCGAGTCAGAAGCAACAGAACAACCAACTGAAGAGAAAGTAGATGATGCTGAGCAGCCTCAGGAAGAAGTGGCTCCTGTGGAGGCTAAAGAAGCCACAGAGCAACCCGTGGCTAAAACAGAAAGTCCGGTTGTGGTAAAAGAAAGCAATAAAGAAACAAAGCCAACACCTACAGTTGAAGATAAGCCCGTAGAAAAGCAGCCTACTAAGGTTGTAAAAAAAGAGGAGAAATTGATTGCCACCTATCCGGCTGATGGCAAGAAAGATGATGGCAAAACAGTGGCTAATAATGGCGACAATCCCAACACCATAGGAGACAAAGGAAGTAAAGAAGGCTCTCTTGATGCCAAAGCCTTGTATGGCAACCAGGGTGGAGGAGGAGGAGGTCCCGCATTGGATCTGGCCGGCTGGGATTGGGATGAAATCCCAAGACCTGCGATCCCGGGTAATGAATCGGACGGTAGGATTGAATTTGAAATTAAAGTAGATGCAGAGGGAGCGGTAATCGGGTATCGGGTGCTGCAAAGAAGTTTAAGTATAGAAGCCGAAAGAGCTTGCCGGGAAGCTATAGCCAAGCTGACTTTTAGCAAAAAACCAGGAGCTGTAGTACCGGATGTTTCAGTAGGCAAGATCACCTTTGTGGTGAGAACAAGATAGCAATCAAACTACGCTTATCAGGTAGTAGTTTTTCTTTCCCTTCTGGGCCAACAAATACTTGTGCTGTAATAAATTGAAATCAGGTTTCTGGTTTGGATCCTGGAGTTTTTCTTTGTTGATGCTAACACCGCCTGCCTGTACCATGCGCCTGGCTTCACCTTTAGAACTAAACACAGTGCCGTTCGTTGTTTCAGATAATAAATCAACCACGTTCGCACATTGATCAAAAGCATCACGTGTAATGGTGGTTTGTGGTACGCCTTCAAACAAAGCAAGCAGGGTAGGCTCATCCAGGCTTTCCAAATCACTGGTGACGGAATTACCAAACAGGATGTTGGAGGCTTTTAGTGCCATCTCATAGTCCTTGGCAGAGTGAACACGAGTTGTAATATCCTTGGCAAGTTCCTTTTGTAGTCTTCTTTCATGTGGCGCATTACTGTGCGCTCCGATAAGCTCATCAATTTCTGGCTTTCGCCAGGTGGTGAATATCTTCACAAAATTAACGGCATCTTCATCGGATGAATTTAGCCAGTACTGGTAGAATTTATATGGTGAAGTTTGTGCAGGATCAAGCCATATATTTCCACCTTCGGTCTTACCAAATTTGGAACCATCCGCTTTAGTGATCAGCGGAGTGGTAAGGGCATAAGCCTCACCATTTGCCTTCCTCCTAATCAGCTCTGTTCCGGTTACAATATTTCCCCATTGATCAGAACCACCCATTTGAAGTTTGCAATCCTTGTGGGTATACAGCCAGTAAAAGTCATATCCTTGCACTAGTTGATAGCTAAATTCCGTAAAAGATAAACCGAACTCCAGCCTCGATTTGACAGAGTCCTTGGCCATCATGTAATTCACCGTGATATGTTTGCCCACATCGCGAATAAAGTCAAGGAACCTAAACTCTTTAAACCACTCATAATTGTTGACCATTTCGGCCTTATTGGCACCAGTGAAATCAAGGAATTTTTCCAGTTGAAGTTTAACAGATTGAAGATTATGATTTAGGATATCTTCAGACAGCAGGTTTCGTTCTGTGGATTTACCTGAAGGATCTCCAACCATGCCTGTAGCACCACCGACAAGTGCAAATGGTTTATGACCACATTGTTGAAAATGAACAAGTGTCATTATTTGAACCAGGTTACCAATATGCAATGAATCAGCAGTAGGGTCAAAGCCTATGTAGCCAGCGGTTGGCTCTTTTAGTAGTAGCTCTTCGGTCCCGGGCATTACATCGTGTATCATGCCTCTCCACCGCAATTCTTCGACAAAGTTCATTTTCATAATCAGATAAGCCCCAAATATAGTCAGATGGGTTTATTCATATAGTTACAGATACCTAATACTATGATTTAATATTATATTTTAATCGTCTTTTAATCAGAGTGTTATTCAAGTTAACTTAATCCAATAAATATCTTTTTAAAAGTACCTCAGTTTTTACGTCATTTAGGCTTTTAATCTTAACTCAACTTTTCTCCATGCAACATCCGAACGCACTTCAATTGGTATCCGATTTTCACCGCACTTTCAAACATCCCATTCTGTCCAAACCAGGTATCCCTGAAGAAACAAGGTGCAAACTGAGAGTGGCATTACTT
>DATCZR010000021.1:0-5718 GCA_036525835.1 Cyclobacteriaceae bacterium | reverse complement strand
AACTTTCATTCAGCAGCTCTTTATTTAGTGTTCCTTCGTCTTCCGTGATGTGCCACAGCGCAATACTTCCAGGCTTTGATGAATGCAATTCTTGAAGTGGCATTGGTTTATCTCTCTTTATCCCTCAATTTTACCAAAATTAAGCAAAATGTAATGGCAGGAGCAGGCCTTTGAGATGAGCACGATTCAAATAAATAGATTGCATGTATTAAACGGGCATCGAGATAGTGTCTATGCGATACAATCGGGGAGAAATGCATCTGAAGTTTATTCAGCAGGGGGAGACGGAATGATTGTTCAATGGAATCTGAAACAGCCAGAAACAGGTGAGTTGATTGCTAAACTCCCCAATTCAATATATGCACTTCATTATATCCATAAACAAGGCAAGTTGATAGCGGCCCAAAATTTTGAGGGGATACACTTAATCGATATAGGACAAAGAAAAGAGCTTGTTTCTTTGAAGCTTCCGCGCTCTTATATTTTTGACATGGCTACTCATAATCAGCAAATTTTTGTGGCATGCGGCAACGGTATGGTGCTCGTGATTGATTCAACGACATGGCAAATACTGAAGCGACTGGATTTCTCCAAATCAAGCGCCAGGACAATTGCAATGTGTGAGGAAAAAGGAGAGTTTGCCGTAGGCTATAGCGACAACTTCATTAGAATTTTTGATTTGGATACCGGTACGATGAAGCAGGAATGGCTGGCTCATGACAACTCGGTTTTTACGCTACGTTATAATCAAAATAGCCAATATCTGTTGAGTGGATCAAGGGACGCAAAATTGAAGGTATGGAATGCCGATGGAAGATATGCTTTGGAGCAAGAGATTGTGGCTCATATGTACACCATTAACCATATTGCATTTAGTCCGGATGGCAAACATTTTGTAACTTGTAGCACGGATAAGTCCATAAAAGTATGGGATAGCCAAGAATACAAGCTATTAAAAGTAATCGATAAAGCTCGACACGCTGGGCACGGCACATCAGTCAATAAATTAGCCTGGACGACGTTTAATAATCAGCTTGTAAGTGCCAGCGATGACAAGACTTTATCCGTTTGGGACATTATTTTTTAAACTATTAGCCACATTAACAACCAATTATTATGAAAGTCACTCCACTGGATATCCGCCAAAAGACTTTTGAAAAAGCACTGAGGGGTTATGATAAAGATGAAGTAACCGCCTTTTTGCTTTCCTTATCCCAAGAATGGGAGCGTGTGCAAGATGAGACCAAAGAGATGCGCATCAAATTAGAAGCAACAGAGCGTGAAGTAACGAAATTGCGGGAAGTTGAAAGTTCGCTTTACAAAACATTGAAGACGGCAGAAGATACAGGTGCTAATGTGATAGAGCAAGCCAACAAGACGGCTGAACTTCACATGAAAGAGATACAACTCAAAGCGGAAGCACTACTTAACGAGGCAAAGACGAAAGCCAAAGATGTTATTGAACAATCGGAAGCGACCTCGAAGCAAATGGTTTCTGAAATGGAAGAAAGATTGAAGACTTTGGTGCAAAATTATAAAAGCATAGAATCGGAGCGTGCCAATTTACTGGGTGATCTGAAGAGATTAGCTGGTGAAACGCTGGATAAAGTGGAGCGCTTAAGAAGCGCCACCAATAGTTTTGATCCGGACCAGCATATGGCAGTTGCGAAACGAGAAGCAAAGCAGACATTAAATCCTAATTCAAATCCAAAGGCAGTTCCACCACAAGAGGATAAACCTGAGCCAATCGAAGAGGCAACAGAGGTAGTTGAGGCCAAACATCAGAAATCATTTTTCGATGATATTCATTAACAAGTTTTTAATTATCTCTTAAATTATTTCCTGATTTATGAAATTGAAGGGCAAGGTAGTCCTCGAAGGATTAGAGTTTCATGCCTATCATGGTATCTATCCGGACGAACGATCTTCAGGTAATAAATTTGAGGTAGATATTTCTGTTGATACTTTTTTTAATGAATCAGCATTTCATGATGAATTGTCGGGTACAATTAATTATGAGGATATTTATGCTATCGTCAAAGAGGAAATGGAGAAACCATCTAAGTTATTGGAGTCGGTTGCTCATGCCATTGCCGAGCAAATACTCGAATCTTTTACGGCCGCCATGAAAGCGGAGGTGTCCATTTCGAAATTCAACCCTCCGATAGGAGGCGTTTGTCGGAAAGCCAAAGTGTCAGTTAACTTACAACGAAATGGGAAGCCTTAGTTTGGTGAGTCAACAAAAATAAAGCCTCGATTGTCGGCTCCCTCATAAAAATCAACTTCCTTACCAATTACGTAAAGAGTGTGTTTCTTATCCACATATACTGGAATGTCGTCAATTTCATAAGATAGGTCTGAAACCCTTCTTTTATCAAACCCAATCATGAGAGCCGCTCCCCCACATCCGCTTCCACGAATTCCAACACGCAGACCATAATCTGCCGGAATATTTTTCGTTTTCATGATCTTTTGGATTTCCTCGGCAGCTTTTTTGGACAACGTCACAGGAATAACCTTGTTAAGCATTATTATGGAATTAGATAAAGTTGGGTTTAAACAATTAACGTTAACTTGACAGCTAAATTACGGTATTTTAAGTTGAAGGATAGGGTCCATGCTATTGGCCAATCAATTTCCTTGCTGTGGAGAATCCATTTTGCTTTTAATCCTGTAATTTTGACTTAACACTTATTAGAGCTAAAAAATTCTATGGACGCAATAATTGAGTTTGGAAAAATATTAATACCCGCTTCAGTTGTATTGTATGCAGTTTATCTTATGGTGAGAGCATTCATTTCAAAGGAAATAGAGATGAAAAGATTAGAAGTTCGAGGTAAAAGCATTGAAACGATACTTCCGGTACGCATGCAAGCGTACGAAAGGATTACATTGTTTCTTGAGCGAATCTCACCTCAAAACTTATTAGTGAGATTAAATAATCCCGCCTATACAGCCAAGGATTTTCATAAAATCCTGTTGGATGAAATTCGAAATGAATACAATCACAACGTTTCTCAACAGGTTTATATGAGTGAGGAAGTTTGGAATTATGTGAGAAACGCTAAAGAAGACCTGATTATTCAAATCAATGAGGCGGCAGGTTCCCTGAAAGAGGATGCCACCAGTATTGAGTTAGCCAGACAGATATTTCAAGCTGGCCTGGATAAAAAAGTGGAACCCTTGTCTCACGCCTTGTCGGAGTTGAAAAAGGAAATACAACAAATATTTTAAGTTTATCGGCTATGAATATTAAAAATATTCGGATAAGCTCATTTTTCAAAAGGGCAAGCAACCTAGCTTCAGTAGTAGTATCTAATCGACTTCGCTTAATAACCTTACTTGGCGCAGTGGGCAAGAAATTGAATGAAGTGAATGATAAACAAAGGAGGGCGCAAGAAGTTAAAGAAATGATTTTTCTTTTTGGGAGGCTTTTAAAAGCTACAGTATATGGTCAATACAAAGTCCTGCCCTGGAAGTCGGCGCTGAGCATTGCAGCTTCGCTTGTTTATTTTTTGAATCCTGCAGATATTATTCCTGATATCGTCCCCATTTCAGGATTCTTAGATGATTTTACCATTATAGTTTGGACCTATAATTCATTATTTATGGAATTGCAAGAGTTTAAAAAATGGGAAGCAGCTAATCAAAGTCAGGAGTGAAGGTAGCATTGTTGGCAGGGGGAACCGGGCTGATCGGTAGTCAATTATTAAAGCTTTTGGTTGAAGACGAACAGTACAAGAAAGTAAAATGCCTCACCAGAAATAAATTACCGTTCGAACACGAGAAGATATCTGTTATTCAAACCGATGGCGGTAATCTCAACGACTTGGCAGATACACTGCAAGCAGATGACGTATTTTGTTGCTTGGGCACTACTATTAAAAAAGCCAAAACAAAAGAGGCCTTTAAGAAAATAGATTTTGAATATCCATTGCGTCTGGCCAACTTGGCCAAGGCCGGTGGGACCAGTCAATTTTTATTAGTATCATCCCTGGGTGCCGATGCCGGATCCTCTTTGTTTTATAATCAGGTGAAAGGTGAAGTAGAAGCAGCCATCGAGGCGGTTGGGTTTAGAACGTTCCATGTTTTCAGGCCTTCACTTCTCTTGGGCCCGAGGGCGGAGGAGCGATCTTCAGAAGATGCGGCAAAATTGTTTTTTAGATTATTTGGATTTCTTGTGCCGCGAAAATACAAGGCTATTGATTCAGCAAAAGTAGCTAACGCCATGAGGCAAATGGCAAAGAAAGATGAACTCGGAAAATTTGTGCACGAATCAACCTCGTTACAACAGTTTTAAATGATTGCGGTAATTCAACGTGTTTCAGAAGCTTCAGTGAAAATAGAAGGTGTTATAAAGGCTTCCATTAAGGACGGTCTTTTAATTTTAGTTGGAATTGAGGATGCAGATGAAAAGGAAGATATTCTTTGGTTGACAGGTAAAATTGTCAATCTGCGTATTTTTAATGATCAAGCAGGTGTGATGAACATCAGCGTTAAACACATAGGGGGAGACATATTAGTTGTCAGTCAATTTACACTTCAGGCAAGCACCAAGAAGGGTAATCGCCCATCGTATCTGAAAGCCTCTAAACCTGAAATAGCCATACCGTTATATGAGGATTTTCTAAACGAGCTAAAAAATGCTTTAGATAAACCAGTGTTTGCCGGAGAGTTTGGAGCGGATATGAAGGTTTCACTTATAAATGATGGTCCGGTAACCATACTAATCGATACCAAGAACAAGATGTAAGCGCGCTACACGATAGCCAAAATGATAAATAAAATGTTGGCTACAATATAAATTCCGATAACTAGTTTCGCTCCAATCGCATTTACCCTATAGCTCTCCTTGATTTTATCCTGGTCATTGTATTTCAATGCAATGGCTGAAACAAGCAAGCAAGCAAAAATAGCGAGATAGGTGAGCGCGTGAAGCGTGTCCACCAGTGTAAAATCAGAAGATTCTGGTAACAAGGAGTCGATGATATATTTATTACCTACGGCTGCAAACAAGCCACCTACCGGTAGTCCAAATCGAGGTTCAAGTTCAGAGGGTTTAGGAGTGAAGCTGATGATAGCAATAAGAAAAGCGATATACATTCCAATGAATATTTTCGCAAAGAGTCCCCAAGCTTCTCTCTCTATGTGCATTCCGATTTTTAATGCTGAGAAAATCTGGAAATCACTTTCGGGGTCACCAAATCCTGTTTCATAATCGTTATCTCCATTGGTTATTTCAAAATTAGTGATGGTCCATCCATCTATAGCTTCTTTTTTATCAAAGTTGCTACCTTTTTTATCTGGTTTAAAGATCAGGATTGTGTTGTCAAAGAGTGTATTTTCTATTTGTACTTTTAATCTTTGTTCATCAAATGGAAAATCGCGTACATCCCAGTTTTGTTTCATGACGCATTTCATTTTCATGATTACCCAGGCTTTGCCATCGAGACTGTCATAAATAATCTCTGGGGAATCAATCGTTTTGGCGTTAGGGATATCAAGTTGAGTGGCAAAATCAAAGTCTGGATTGGAATACAAAAACCATAACCAAAAGCGCACAGTATATTCTTTTTCATGAAAATTAATATCATGAACGCTTATAATATAAGATCCGGCTTTCACGGTATCTGGTTGTGCCTTCGCAGAAAAGTTAGCCAAAAAAAGGATGGCCCAGTATAAAGTGTAGATTCTACTCATGAAACTATCAACCAATAT
>DATCZR010000020.1:0-2436 GCA_036525835.1 Cyclobacteriaceae bacterium | reverse complement strand
CCATGCGATGATAAAGTATTCCTTAGTTTTGGAATTCAAAATGAAATCAAAATGGAATTAATAAAAGTAACAGAACAGAAAGAACCAGGAGTAGCCTTAATAGAACTCAACAGGCCTAAGGAGTTAAACGCTTTGAATCCTCAGCTCATGCAGGAAATGCGGGATGCCTTGATGGCACTGGACAAAAATGATGCAGTCAAAGTGGTTGTCATTACAGGAAATGAAAAAGCTTTTGCTGCAGGAGCAGACATTAAACAGATGGCAGATAAAAGTGCGGTGGACATGTTGAAGCTCGACCAGTTTAGTACCTGGGATCAAATCAGAAAAACAAAGAAACCAATTATCGCAGCGGTTTCCGGCTTTGCCTTGGGCGGCGGATGCGAATTGGCCATGACGTGCGATATGATCATTGCTTCAGAATCGGCCAAGTTTGGCCAGCCCGAAATAAAATTGGGTGTGATCCCGGGCGCTGGAGGCACTCAGCGCCTGACCAAAGCAGTTGGAAAGGCAAAGGCCATGGAATTAATTTTATCAGGACGATTTATTTCTGCAGATGAGGCACACTTCTACGGACTAGTAAATAAAGTGGTGCCTGTGGAGATGTATTTGCAGGAAGCATTCCAATTGGCTAAAGAAATCGCGCAAATGTCACCTATTGCTGTGCAACTCGGAAAAGAAGCTATCAACCGTTCTTTTGAAACTCAGTTGGACGAGGGCCTGGCGTTTGAGCGAAAGAACTTCTACATGACTTTTGCATCAGAAGACCAGAAGGAAGGAATGAAGGCCTTCATCGAAAAAAGACCCGCTGAATTTAAAGGAAAATAAGAAATGGATACTAGTATTAGTAACTAGTATCCACTATCCAGTTTTATCTCACATTAATGCCGAATCCTACGGTAAGTGCCTTGTATTTTTGGATAGTATAATCAGCACTAAAAGCAAATACTGCTAGCTTCAGACGGATACCTGTAGTTAGTCTCATACCAGAAGCCGCAAAACTCAAGTCAATGGGATCGGTAGTTGTGGTAAGGCCTGTATCATAAGTTCCTAAAAGAGTCAATCTTGATTTGGCAATGTTGTAACCCAGTCCCCCATAAAAAGTAACAACTGATAATTTCTTAGACACAACACCTTGAATAGTTGTTGAGTTTACCTCAAATAGACCCTTTTGATCAGGGTTTGATTGCGTTATATCAAGTTTCATCTTGGTATAACCTACTAGGGCGGACAAGTCAAATGGAAGATTCTTGAGGCCAGGAATATATTGTTTTACATCGTGCATCACGCCAATTCCAAACATATTAAACTGACTATCATTACCTAAATCAACTTTTGGGATAAGTCGAAACTTCAACTCTGTTCCTTTTGGGAGGCCGAAACCAAACTGAGCCATAGGAACTGGCAACGCGTTTCTTTTAATTTCAGATTTTAAATCAATTCCGGTGATTTCAAAATCATCCACGGTGGTAGCAAGCGGACCACTAACTGTACTTGATGGGGAGAATGTTGATGGTGTATCTGAGCCGAAAATAGTAGGCACATCCCCAAAATTGATTTGGTTACCTGAGGAGTTCACCTGCACAAGACTTGTTAATTGAAGGCCACCGGCATCAAATAGAAGATCAGAGTCCGGTATATACATCAATGAAACTGTCGCGGTCAAGTCAAATCCAGCAAGTTTATGCGGTTTGGCTGTGTTGTACCAGCCCTGATTCATCCCTAAACTTAGAGAATTCATCATTGGAGTAATATAAGCTCCAATTAACTTTTCACCATCAGCAACACCTCCTTCAAGCAATGCATCAATATCATCCTGAGCGTAAGCCTGAAAGGACCCAACTGTCAGCACTATAATCAGTAGTGTAAAAATTCTTTTCATGGTTGTTGTTATTTATTCGGTTTAATAAAATTAACAAAATATCGATTAAGAACACCCGGAATGTTCTAAATTCAGCAGCCTTCTTAATTACAACTATATTTGTGCCGAATCATCAAAAATGGACTACCTGTATTCACTAGGTATATTGCTTCTCGATCTTTTAACCCGGTTGGCCGCGCTGTTTAATCCGAAAGCAAAGGAATTTGTAAACGGTCGACACAATATTTTTTCCAAAATTTCAAAATCTTTTCAGAATGAGAAAGGCCCCATTATATGGATTCATTGTGCGTCACTTGGGGAGTTTGAACAAGGCAGACCATTAATAGAACGATTTAAAGAGACATACCCGAGTTATAAAATCTTGCTTACCTTTTTTTCCCCTTCCGGCTACGAGGCTAAAAAGAATTACTCCAAGGCAGATTATATATTCTACTTGCCCTGGGATACGAAAGGAAATGCAAAAAAATTTATTGAACTAACGAAGCCCCAATTAGCAATTTTTGTCAAATACGAATTTTGGCATAACTATACCAAGTGCCTTGCACAACAAGGAATTC
>DATCZR010000019.1:0-3115 GCA_036525835.1 Cyclobacteriaceae bacterium | reverse complement strand
GGGGAAGTATAAAATTCCCGTAAGGTTAAAAGGATAATCTACATTGAGATGTATCCAGAACAGTGGATCTTCTGAGAAAGGATAAAGTTCTTTATAGAATTTTAGATAATCCTCATCTTTTAGATCCTTTGGCGATTTGGTCCAAAGGGGTTCGGGATTATTAATGATCCTATCGATCTTAACGGATTTATACTTTGGCTTTCCATCTTTGTCTTCACCATCCGGAACACTCTCTTCTTTTGTTCCGAACTTAATTTCAACCGGCAGGAATTTGCAATACTTTTCTAAAACTCCTTTTATCCTGTACTCATCCAAGAACTCGGTTGAATCTTTATTGATGTGTAGGATAATTTCTGTCCCTCTATCCTTTTTACTAGCAGGTTCAATCGAAAATTCAGTAGAGCCATCGCAGGTCCATTTGGCAGCTTCTTTTTCATCTGCTTTATAAGAACGAGAAAGAATCTCAACGTTATCCGCTACCATGAAGGAAGAATAAAATCCAAGTCCAAACTTTCCGATGATGTCTTTTGCGTCACCTTTGTCCTTGAATTTTTCCACAAACTCTGCGGCACCTGAAAAAGCGATTTGATTGATGTATTTCTTTATTTCTTCCGCGGTCATTCCAATCCCTTGATCGCTCACGGTTATGGTCTTTTTCTTTTTATCAAATTTTACTTCGATTCGAAGGTCACCGAGTTCATCCTTGAACTCCCCCATCGAGGAAAGTTTCCTAAGTTTTTGGGTCGCATCTACTGCATTACTAACTAATTCACGAAGGAATATCTCATGATCAGAATAGAGAAACTTCTTGATAATTGGGAATATATTCTCGGTATGGATTGATATGTTACCTTTTTCCTGCATAGTCTTTAGATTTTAAACGAATTAGGACGTTCCAAATATTATTCCATTCACACAAAAGGTGACAGGATGACAGCTCAAATGTTGATCACGCGGACAGTACCGGCTGACTCAATTCTATTTCCTCACCATCTTTATTTAGATAATGGCATTCAGTTACTCCCAAAGAAGTATCCTGGACGAGTTCTACCCATCTTTTGTACTTAAAAAACCATTTGGTCCTGCGAGAGATAACCCCAGCTGTGAAGTATGCAAACAAATAAGGGTGCATTGCAATGACCAGGTGCTTCTCATTTTGTTTTACCAAAAGATGCTCAATGTTCTTTTCAATAATATCAGAAACCAAAATAGAAGCAGTGATGGTGCCAGTACCGTTGCACGTAGGGCAAACCTCTACAGTAGCAATGTTCATTTGAGGACGAACACGCTCACGAGTGATCTGCATCAAGCCAAATTTTGAAAGCGGAAGCACGGTGTGTTTTGCACGATCGGAGCCTTCCATTTCATCCTTCATGGTTTTGTGGATGATACGTTTATTTTCTGCGCCTCTCATGTCAATGAAATCCACAACAATAATTCCGCCCATGTCGCGAAGGCGCAGTTGGCGGGCTACTTCTTTAGCCGCTTCAAGATTTACAGATAATGCTGTTGTTTCCTGATTTTCTTCTCGGTTGGATTTGTTTCCACTATTGACATCAACCACATGCAGTGCCTCTGTGTGCTCTATGATCAGGTACCCCCCTCCCTTAAGGCTTACAGTTTGTCCAAAAGCGGATTTGATTTGTTTTTCTACATTGTATTGCTCAAAAATTTTGGTTTTGCCTGTATGCAGCTTAACTATTTTCTCCTTTTCCGGAGCAAAAGTTTTGATGTATGCTTTGGTATCTTCGAATATCTTTTTGTCATCGATTACGATGTTGTCAAAAGATTCATTCAGGACGTCACGAAGGATAGATGATGTTTTGCTAATCTCTCCGATTATTTTATCACGTGGATTGGCATCTACCATGCGCTTAATCCCATCTTCCCAGGTTTTGGTTAGGTTGCGTAGGTCTTTGTCCAACTCGGCCACTTCTTTGCTTTCGGCAACAGTGCGGATAATAACGCCAAAGTTTTCTGGCTTAATAGACTGGATAAGGCGGAGAAGACGTTTGCGTTCTTCGCTGCTTGTGATTTTCTTAGAAACACTTACCGTGTTGCTAAAAGGTACAAGCACCAGGTAGCGGCCTGGTATGGATAACTCGCACGAAAGTCGCGGCCCTTTGGTGGATATGGGTTCTTTCACCACCTGTACCGGAATGACCTGACCTTTGGACAACTGCTGGGATATTTTCCCGTGCTTGTCAATGTCTTTTTCTAGTCGGAATTTATCCAACCGGCCTCCAGTAATCTTCTTTGCCCGGACAAGTTTGGTGTATTTTTGAAGCGAACCATGTTGAGCTCCTAGATCCAGATAGTGAAGGAAAGCATCCTTCTCGTACCCGATGTCAACAAATGCTGCATTAAGGCCCTGAACTACTTTTCTAACAGTACCCAGGTAAATATCACCAACCACAAACTTACTTCCTTCCTCCTCATGATGGAATTCAGCAAGATTTTTATCCTTGAGAAGTGCTATGCGACATCCGTTTTGAGTTGCGCTAATAATTAGTTCGTTACTCAAAACTTTAAAATTGGATGTTTAAAAACTTACATCTCTCTGATGTATTATTTCTTCTTGTGTCTATTTTTTCTTAAACGCTTCTTGCGCTTGTGAGTCGCCATTTTGTGTTTCTTTCTCTTTTTACCGCTTGGCATACAAATCCTTTTTAAGTCCCGACATGTCGGGACGGTTTAACATTATTTTAGGTCCTTCAGATACGAATCAACTGCCGCTAATACGGCAGGATCAGAATCTAATTTTTTTACAAGTTCAAATTGTTCCCTGGCCTTTACTTTGTCTTTGGTGTTCATGTAGGCAACCCCCAGCAATAAGTGACCTTGAACATGATCTGGATAAATCGAAACCAAATCTTTCAATCTTTCTATGGCTTTATCGTATTGTCCAGATTGTATTGAAAGCATGCCCATGTTAAACATGGCCAATTCGTTTTTTGGATCAGCCTCTAGAACCTCTCTTAACATCAAAATCCCCTGCATTGGGTTTTGTGAACTAAGGTAAGTCATAGCCATTTTGGTTTTGACGTCAAGATTTCCAGGCTCTGCATCAAGTACCTGTCCTAAAAAATACCTGCATTTTTCAGCCATTTCCCCC
>DATCZR010000018.1:0-9763 GCA_036525835.1 Cyclobacteriaceae bacterium | reverse complement strand
ACCCTGCAGCTTTACAAAATGGGATTAATCAGTAAGATTCTGGTGTCAGGGGGAAGTGGAAGATTGCTGGATATAGGAGAACATGAAGCGAATGATCTATCGGATGTACTGATTCTGATGGGTGTAAATCCTGCAGACATTGTGGTGGAGAGCGATTCCAGAAATACGCATGAATCGGCAGTGGAAATCAGAAGAATTTTGGAAAACCGTACTCAGCCCGGCGAATGCCTATTAATTACATCCGCTTTTCATATGAGGAGGTCACTCGGAGTACTTGCCAATGCGGGATGGAAAGTAGATGCATTCAGCACCGATTTTTTAACTCACCCACGCGTTTATACCTTTGACGTGCTTTTTATCCCCAAGCTAGAAGCAATGAACATCTGGCATCATTTAATAAAAGAAACTGTCGGGTATGCGGCATACTATGTAGTTGGGTATATTTAACACCACAGGCATGAAGGCGTTGCTTAAGAAGTTGTGGAACAGGTTAATTGGATTTCTCAAGTCAGGTATTACCCCTAAAAAACTGGCTTTAACCTGCGCACTGGCTGTGGTGGTGGGCATACTGCCCATTTGGGGCATCACCACCATTTTGTGCTTTCTGATTGCTGCCATTTTTCGTGTCAATGTAGTAGTACTTCAATTGGTTCATTACTTCGTATATCCCATTCAGCTGCTGCTCATCATCCCATTCATAAAATTGGGAACGTACCTCTTTAATGTCAATCCCTTACCTTATGCCCTCGCTGAACTTCAGGCAAGGTTCTCAGCTGACTTTTGGGGTGAACTCAAACAGGTGGGGGTTGCGCTGGTGCTTGGCGTAGGCGTATGGGCTGTAGCCTCTATCCCTATTTTTGCCATTATCTATTTCTTCTCCCGATACTTATTTGAGAAGTGGAGGAAGAGTAACTATCGGGAGTTAAAATCCCAATAGAGTTTTTGAAGGTAAGCTTTCCCCATGTTTTTTTCGTGATCAGTTGGATTTCCTTCCTCCCGTAAATAAGTTTCTCCTACCGTATCAAATACATAAAGGGTACTGTCAGTTTTAAATCCGTATCCATTGTTATAGACAAAAACGGCAAAAGGATTTTGGTAAGACTTATCAAAAAGGTCATGGCTAAACGAGAACGACCGATCTCTCATGTCTACTTGTCCCAAAATAGTATTGGCTATGTCCGCATGACATCCCAATGTATTCACCACAGTATCCTTAACGTTCAATGCCCCACCCAGCCATATCATGGGTATCTTAAATCTTCTGGGATTGGCCAATCCCTCATTGTCAGGCTTGGGATGTCCATGATCTGCCGTGATGACCACCAAAGTATTTTTCCACCAGTTAGTATTCTTTGCCTTGTCAATAAATTCACCCAAAGACTTATCTGTATAATAAGCTGAATTTAAAAATCTACTCACCTGGTCATTTCCTTCAATGACGGTTTCCATTGGCACATCAAAAGGCTCATGGCTGCTTTGGGTCATCATTACTTTAAAAAAAGGCTCGGTACACTGTTGAGCCTCCTCAAAAACTTTGTTAAAAACATAGTGATCGTGAATGCCCCACTTACTGGTATTCAGTTCTTGAGGGAAATCCATGCTATGTGTGATGTGATCAAATTCTGCATTGATCAGGTAAGAACGAAAATTTGAGTAATCAATATTATTGCCATAAGAAAATTCGGTTTGGTATCCATGTGTTTTAAAAATCTTGTTCAAAAATGGCATGGACTTGGTCTTCTTAGGATCCTTAATAATGGAAGTTAATGGTTGAGATGGATATCCATTAAGTATCGAAACAATCCCTTTATCCGTTCTATCACCGCTTGAATAGAAATTATCAAAAAGAATACCTTCATGAATCAGGTTATTTATTCTTGGTGTCACATTGGGTATTCCACCCAATGGTTCAATAAATCTGAAGGTATAGCTCTCGAGGGCTATCAAAATTATATTGGGCGTTTTTGTATTCAAGACATACGTTGTTGAATCAAATGGTGGGAACAGCTGCGCATATAATTTTTCTGTTTCATCTTTATCAAAGAAATTGTCATTATAACGCAGCCGATTCATTTTTTGAACAGCGTAGCCAAAATTCCAGACCACATTTACTGCCGAGTGGTTTGCAAATAGATTGTGTGGATGAAAATAAACAAAGCCCGTGTTCATTGGCGCCACACCAAGGCTTCCTCTGATTGGCAAAATCAGGAACACGGTCGCGGTCAACAGGGCTGGAAAAGTCATCCAACTTGCCCCTTCAAGTCGCTCAATCCTTGATCTAAAAAATTGATAGGTTAAGTAACTGGCAACAACAGTGAAAATCAACCACCCTAACACCAATACAATGGTCTTCCACAAATCTCCCGAGCTTGCCGCTTCCTTACCAAAGTAAAGTATAGGTGTTGCATCTAACCTGAAGCCCCAATGAACATACAACTCGGCATCCAGTACGACTATAAACGCAGAGATCGCAATCAGTATAACCTGGTAAGGAAACCAAAACTTCCAAATTACCTTCCCAGGGGTAAAAAAAAGCAAACCTAATATCAATCCAGGGAGCAGAGAAAAGTACCCCGCCATGGCCATATCCATTCGAATGCCGTGAACAAAAGCCAATAAGATATCCAAGAAGGCCAGTTGAGTTGTGGCATCAAATTGATACAACATAAAAAATGCTCTGGTGGCCAGAAAAAATAATACCCAACCAACAAATCCCAGCGCTACTACATTTAATCTGCTAATCATAATCTCTCTCGGGCCAGGATATTTGGATAGACAACTGACGTGGCCCTATCAAAGTGGGCAGCGTCATCTATTTCAGCCCATGCCAAATCAGTTACAACTTTAATAAAGAATGAAGTTGTTTTCACAATTCCAACAAAAGCATTTTCATAATGAATGTTTAGTTCGTTTTGGCCATATCGCTCTTCCGAGAATTGAACTATTTTATTAAATACCTTGATAGACACTTTGTTAATACCCACAAGTTCTCCAGCTATGGAGTCAAGTTCATTTCTGACTTTACTCATATTTATCAATTCATAATGCTCATTACTTTGGATAAACACTTCATCTCCAGAATTTGTTGCCGTACACGACTAAAAAACTAAGGACGTGTTATTGGCAGGCCGTTGGCACTCCACTGCGAAAATCCTCCCTTCAGATCATAAACTACCTCAAAATTTAAGTCTTTCATCATATTGGCAGCACTTCTACTTCTTCCGCCACCCGCGCAATAAACCAAATAAGTTGCATCCTTATTCAAGTCGGTGATTTTAGTTTGAAAATCAGCTGCTGTGAAATCGATATTGACAGCTCCTTCTATGTAGCCATTGGCCAATTCAGCCGGGGTGCGCACATCGAGAATCACAACATCCTCCATACTGTTCATCTTATTCTGAAATTCGACAGGATCAATGGTTTCAGAAATTACTGATGTTGCATCTGAGGTTTCCCCGGATGAATCAGATTTTTTAGCGCAGGATAAAGCAACAAACAAAAAAAAGACAACACTTATTTTATTGAACATATTCACCAATTTTATCGGATTATTTGAACCCACCCTTTACAGGTTGGCTCGTTTTCAATTTCCACTTCATAGAAATAGGTTCCAGCTTCCAATCCCTCTCCCGACCAGCTATCATCATATTTCCTATTTTCATAAACCAGTTTTCCCCATCGATTATAAACTAATAACGAAACAGGTATACCTATCTCAAATGTAGTTGGGCTACTAGTAGCCTCCCCATATAAGATCTTAAAGGTATCATTTTTTCCTGCGGAGTTAGCATCACCATTTGATGGGGTAATGACATTTGGCACCCTTATGGTAAAAAAAGGAAGCTCAATAGTTTCTTCAAACACACAAAATTCCCTTTTCCCAACCAACTTGATGCTGTAAATACCATCCAACCCGTAGTTGTGAACTACACTCCGCTGATCAGATGTGCTTCCATCTCCAAAGTCAAAAAGCAGTTCATCATCTTCTTGTGTGTTATTAACCAGCTGAATAGCTGCTCTCGAATTACAGTCTGTTACCTTTTGTGCATCAAATTTTAAGTCAATGCGAGGCACGACATTGACATCCAGCGTGTCGCGAAAAATGCAAGCATTTACATCAGTCACTGTAAGCAGGTAGGATGTCGTGTCTTCCGGTGAGAATATCGGATTGGCTTGATTGGAAACAAGGGAATCAGGATTAAGTCGCCACTCGTATCCAACTCCGCCTCCTGCCACCAGTTGTATTGAAGTGCCTTCGCATATATTTTTATCATCATCGGAAAACCCGGTAGCCTGATTCACATAAATGGTAGCAAAATCAAAATCCTCACCCATGCAGGTACCCTGATCGACAGCTCTAAGCTTCACAAGGTACGACCCGACTTGTTCATATTGATGAATAATAGCTGCCGTGTCCGGTTTGACCTCTGTAGTGCCATCACCAAAATCCCATTCATAAAATTCTCCGCCAGTGCTTTTGTTTTGAAACACAATTTGGTTTGGTAAACACACTTTTGTCAATCCTGGACTATCAAATTCGATTGAGTTGGTTACAATCCGAGCCCTCAGTGATGACAGATCAAATTTGAAAGCAGCGTTATTACAATTAACACTGTTATTGGCGTTGCTCCATGCGTTGGGCGTAGTAGGGAAATCAGAGGTACCTCCGCCTGATGGATTGCCAGACTGACATCCAGAGCAAACAGCATGGTAGACTATTCCACCCTTGTCAAAACGGCTGGTGCCGCCATCAACATGTGTTTTGGACAAATTGCCCCCCATAAAGGTGCCATAAAGAAATTCATCCCCATCTTCAGTTAATACAATGAAATAGAAATCTGAGCCACTGGTAGTACTTTGAAATGCATCTGTGGTTGTGGGCATTCCAAATGTTCCGCTTCCTGCCACCAGCGGCTTATTAGCAATCGTATTGACATAGCCGCCCCAGCCGGTCATATAAATATTGTTACAGTCATTGACCAGGAATGCAGTAGGAGAAATGTCGGGCGCACCCCTTCCTGACCCAAAAACTGTTGAGATCAATAATGATTTTAAGTCTTTTGAAAATTTTTGCAGAAACTGACCGCTGTTTGGATTGGAGTAAACACCAGGCGTGATTGGAAAGCTTCCAGCCGTTTGACCGTATACATACACTTCATCAGTTTCATTCAGATCAAGAAAATAAATCTGATTATAGTCTGGTGTACCCGTGTAAGTAGATGCAATCAAGGCCGTTCCATCACTTTCCAAATGGGTAATCCAGCCATCAACGAATCCAGGCTGTAACTCTTGATAAACTCCTGCAGAAACTGGAAAATCATTGCTGGTAGTTCCACCCGCAACCCACAATTTTCCCTCACTATCAAATTTGATGGTGTATGCAGCATCTTCTGTGGTTCCGCCTAAAAAGGAAGCCCACAGCATTTGTGATAAATCCCCGCTTAGTTTTATCACCAGGGCATCCGTACTTCCTCCATTATACACCATGTCGAAACTATTGGTCACCGGAAAATTGGGTGAAGAGGTGACGGTACTGATGTAAATATCGTTGTTCTCATCAGGAATAATATCTCCTCGCAGTTGATCGCCATAATTCAAGGCCAGTAAGCCTGTGCTAGGATTTATTCCATCCGGACCAGTTCCCCCCATAAAAGTACTGGCCAATAGTTGATCACCATTCTTACTTATTTTGGCAACAAAAATATCGGAACCATGATTGTATGTTACTACATGACTTATGACTGTCCCGTCTCCATCGTTATAAGTCTGATCAAAAGCTCCACTGGTTGTCGGAAAATTACTGGAGCTTGTTGTACCCAGCACTAATAGTTCTTGATTAGCATCTACGACCAGGCTGTGCGGGCTTTCCGAATCTGCGCCACCCAAGTAAGAAGCATACAACAAGTTGTGTCCTGCCGAATCATATTTCAGAACGGCCACATCATAGATACCTCCGTAGTTAACCTGAAAGGCTCCGGGAGTAGCCGGAAAAGTGCCACTAAAGGTTGGCCCGGCAAAATGATTAGTAACGCCCGAAGAATAGACATTTCCATTTTCACCAGGCGTGGCTGTGCTACCCCAATTGTCAGCCCTGGATCCTGAATAAGTAGAAAAAATTAAGAGCGGATCAATAACCAACTCGTAGCATGGATCATACCCATTGGGAAACACAAAAGACAATTGGTTTCCCATAAGGTCATAAGCTGCATCTACCATCACCACCTTGCCGTTAATGTGTTGATAAGCAACGGGCTTTCTTTCCACTATCTGGGCTATCTCTGCATCAATCTTTAAGTCATCATGTATTAGTGATAAGGAAACCGCGCCTTCATATTCGATTTTAATCAGGTTAGGATCGCCCCCCGGTGATATCAAAAGGTCGTACTTGATATTCGGCCCAGCCTCGTAAATCTTTAAATCGACTTTTTCATAAATTCCGTTGTATCGGATTTCATCATAGCCAAAAGCTTTAGACGCCCATTGGTTGGGATCATTACCAAAAAAATAATTGAAATAGGCGGATGATTTCTTATTAACACCTGCAGTTGCGTTGAGGTTGCTGTTGACAAAATGGACACTAATCTTTCTTCCTTTAATTAAAATGTTGTCGTCGGAAATGTTTACTTCCTTGAAGCTTTGATGGCCACGTTCATGCAATTCATTTACTTTCTCATAATCCAGAAAAAAATAATTAAACCAGCCAGCCTGAATCGCCATTTTTCCACCAGCTATATCAGCCAGAAAATCCACCTCGCATGGCCATTGATTTTTATTCTCAATGAACCCATAGCCCGGTATGCTGGCCATGACAGCGGCCATTGGAAACAAGAGAATACATGAAGCGAGCGCAAGCCTGATCATCTCGACAATTTGGTACTGCAAGATAAGTTACCTTTTGTATACTGCTAAACGCCAAATCGTGGACCTGATGCCTAAAAATTAGTTTTCTTTGCGCAATATTTGAAGCGGTGGCGTGCTGATTACTTCCCGTGAGTTGAACCAGCCTATCAGCAGAGTCAGCGCCATCACCGCGATGCCCAGATAGCTCAGATCAAGTGCATTAAAAGAGAAATTCACTTCAAAGAAGAAATGGGTTAAGAACCATCCCGATATCATGGAAAGTAAAATACCGGTGAGTGCTGAAAACAGGCCCAGGTAAGCATATTCTATTAAGGTAATTTGAGTTATTTGCCGAGTTCGAGCTCCAAGCGTCCTGAGCAACACATTTTCCTTGATTCTGACAAACTTGCTGTTCATCACCGCACCCGCTAATACAACCAATCCTGTGATGATACTAAACAGGGCAAGGAACTTTACCACCATTCCAATTTTATTAAACAAGTCATTGACCGTGCTCAAAATCAACCTCAAATCAATTAGCGACACATTGGGAAAATCCATTACCAACTCTTGTGTGAAACGATTGGCTGCCTGCTGCTCATCGACACGGGTGGCCGCAACCCAAATCTGAGGCGCCTGTTCCAAAACACCTTTAGGAAATACAAAAATAAAATTAGGAGGGTCCTTTGGCCACTCCACTTTTCTAACCCCACCTATTTTGGCTGGAATGGGTACGCCTTGTACATCAAATACCAATGAATCCCCCATCTTAACATCGAGCGACTCTTGCATGCCTTCAGAGATCGTTACCCAAACAGAATCACGTTGTCCTTTTTTTAGTTGCTGAATCTCCCCCTCCAGCATTTCTTCAGAAATATGCAGACTATCTCTATAGGTAACCCGATATTCCCGTGTAAGTGCCCAATTGGGAATATTGTCTGTGGTGTCTAGTTGATAAGTGCTCACTGATCTCCCCTTCAACTCGCTTATTCGACAGGTAATAATTGGCACAACCTGATTGACAGGCAAGTCATGACTTTTAATGAGTTCTACCACGCCCTCTTTTTGAGCAGGCTGAATATCAAACAATATCGTATTGGATTGATTTTCATTTCCAGTAAACTCAACCTGATCGAGTAAACTGTATTGGATCACGTTGAGGGTCGCAATAATAAAGGCGCCCAACCCAATACTCACCATGAGGACTCTAGTTTGATTGTTGGGCCGGAATAGATTAGACAGGGCATGCCTAAAAATAAAAGCTGCGTTATTAGGAAAGTACTTTCGCACCAATGACAACAAAAGGGAAGCAACCAACGAGAGACAGCCCAATGCTGCCGCAAGACCCAACGAAAAAGCCAGTCCTATTAAAATGCTTTTCGTTTGATACCATGCCGCCAAAACAGGAAACAGTGTCACCAGCAATATCACCGTCCACTTGGTCTTTGAAAAAATTCCGGCTGGTTCAAAATCAGCTCTTAGCACGGAGAGTGGTGGAACAAATCTTACCGCTACCAAAGGAAGCACCGTAAACAAAACTGAAATTACAATGCCCAATAACAAGCCTTCAAGAAGCGCTCTCCAGGAAATACCAAACTGTAGTTCGATGGGAAGGGAACCCTGAAAAATAAGCGGAACCAGTTGCTGAATACCCAATCCAATTATGGCGCCCAATATGCTTCCAATGATGCCCAATACAAAAACCTGGATAAAGAAAATATTGAATGCCTGCCATCCTGATGAACCGATGCATCGCAGCACGGCTACCTCATCTCTTTTTTCGCGCGCATAAATGTGAACCGAACTGGCCACCCCAATGCACCCGAGTATCAAAGCCATGAAAGCCAGCAAAGTGAAGAATCGATACACGGATTGAAATCCGTTACCTAACTCCTCTTTGCGCTCGTTGATGGTATCATACCAATGGCCATACTTGCGCAGTGTGGGCCTCCACTCCTTTCCGATAACCTCTGCCTGCTCATCCGTTTCTGTTTTGAAAAACCGTTTGTACTGCACCCGGCTTCCATATTGGATCAACCCCGTAGAATCCAGCTCGTGCATGGAAATATATACCGAAGGGGTAAACGTGGATAACACACCTCCGCCTCCCGGAATTTTCTGCACTACTCCGGCTACTTTGAAGTAGCTGTTTCCAATTTTTATTGTATCCTCAGAGCTTACTTCGTATTGACTGGCCAATGTTTCATCCAGGATAACATATCTACCTTCATGAATTTTAGGATAAGCATTAGGCGGTAATGTTTCCACCTGGCCATAAAAAGGATAGGGACCTTCAATACCCATTACCCTGACCAACCGAGAACGATTGTTATTCATGAACAATACCATGGAGGCCATCTCAGCTTCGGAAGCATAGGGCAGCTTGGATGAATCGAGAACCGCTATCACTTCAGGCTCAAAAGCCCGGTTGGCACCAACCACGATGTCTGCTCCAAGTAACTCTTTGGCATTGCGATCCAAGTCGGCCTGAAGTGAATAATTTAAAGAGGCTATGGCCACCACACCTGCGATGCCAGTAATCAATGAGGCCACAAAAAGAAACAGGCGACTGAAATTATGCCTGGCATCCCGCCAGGCCATTTTCCAGACCCACGAATCAGCATAAATAGGTTTTACGTTCCGCTTGACTTTGATGATGTAGTCAATCATGAAGTTACGGTATGAAACTTTTCCTCAATGATTCTCCCACCCTTCATTTGAAGTACTCTCTCTGTTTTCTTGGCTAGTTCCAGGTTGTGTGTTACCAACACCAAAGTTGTTTTCTCTTCCCGGTTCAGCGTGAAAAGCAAGCTGGTCAAATGATCCGCATTTTCCTCATCCAGGTTACCCGTGGGTTCATCTGCAAAAAGAATTTTTGGGGAATTAATAAACGCACGGGCCATGGCAACTCGCTGCTGTTCAC
>DATCZR010000017.1:0-11310 GCA_036525835.1 Cyclobacteriaceae bacterium | reverse complement strand
AATTCAAAGAAAAAAAAGGAGACTATATGTACGAGGCCTTAATTGGTGATAGACCTCCGGCACTTGACTACCGGAACTAGCTTTTATTGTGAAACAAATTTGGCCACTTCATTGAAGAACTTGTCATTGTCCTGCCAATAGGTCCTACTATAGGTTCTTACATATTTCCATTTTTTATGCTCCAGCAATTGGGGAATAGAAGCATGTAAGTCTTTTACAGAAGGATTTTGCCGATATAGTTCATCATCAGTGAGAATAAGTCCGGCTTTATCTTCATTCAGCAGTGCTGAAACGTCTGCAAATGGAAGTTCATTCTTTTTGAACTCTTTGTCCGGAAATTTGGTGACACCCCAGGACTCGATGATGTCTTTTAAGTACCAGGTGCTTTTCACATCTTTCAGTTCGTTCACGAAAGGCTTGAAGTTTCCTTCCGCCACTGATTTGATGTATTCTAGGTATTTCCTGAGCAACTTGGCTCCTTCATTCTTGGCCTCATCTACTTGAAGCTGCTCGGGCCATATGCTGGTGACCACAATTATTTTTTCTCGAGCCCTGGTCACAGCTACGTTGAGCCGATTTTCACCACCTGCCTTGCTCAGACTTCCAAATTGGAAATGCATTTTTCCTTTTGGATCAGGCGCATATCCGATAGAGAAAATGATGATATCTTTTTCGTCCCCCTGAATATTTTCAATGTTTTTGACGATCAAGGTTTCTGGAATTCCTTGCCTTTTTTCCGCAAAGGCTTCGTCCAGCAGATCAAGAATTAGCATTTGCTGTGGAGCATTAAAGCACACCACGCCAATCTGCTTTTCTTTTTCCTTTTTGCTGATATCCAATACCATGGAAACAATTTCCTGGGCCTCTATGATATTGGTATTATTTTCCCACACGCCAGCTACTTTGTGATACTGCACCGGTGAATCTTTTTTAAGGTAATTCTCAGCTGACGGAAGTAAGGTGAGTTGTCCATCATAAAAATATTGATTTGAAAAATCAATCAACTCAAGTGATTTACTTCTGTAATGTGTGCGTAACGGTAGCTGCATTAAATGACGCGCAGATAACTCAAGCAACGAGTCTACTTCCAGATCAGGGTTCTCTTCTGATTCATCTTCCCATCTTATTCTGTATAGGTCATTGGGTTTAAGCTGCCTGTCATCACCTGCAATGATTACTTGTCTTCCCCGATAAATAGAGGGTATGCCTCGCTCAGCAAAACATTGGGAGGCTTCGTCAAATATTACCAGGTCAAACATTTCTTTTAATGGAAATATGGCGGACACTGACTCAGGGGAGGCAAGCCAGCAAGGCAACAAGCGAAATACCTCACTATCAAAATCCGAGAGCAGTTTCCTGATTGGCCATATTCTTTTCTTCTTGGTAAGCTGGTGGTGGAGATCCCGATAGGTCACTCTGTTGTTAAGCCTGTTAATTTCTAAATCGTCAGCCACACGTTCCCGTGCTCGTAATAGAATTATTTCATTGCTGACTTTTTGTTTTTCAACAATAAGGTCCTGTAGTTCTGACTCCAAAAGTTGCAGTTTACCTGAAGAAACCATCCGGAGAATAGGGAACTTGGTTTCTATATGGTCAATCCAGGCCAGGCACAAACTATTGATAAACGTTTTTTGAATTGCTTCCGGCTGCCATTCGCTGGCCTCGTCAAATAATTTGGAAATACAATTTTTTTCATCTGGCGATAATCCATCCTTAATGGTGTCGAACTCGCAAAGTGCATCGAAATCATTTCTCAAGGCCTGTTGCAAAACATCACATCTTTCTGGTTGCTTAGTTAATAGGTTTATTTGGTTAGTTGACAGATAAGAGCTCCACTTGATTTTAGTCGGTATGAGGGTACTCAAAAGTTTAAATAACTCACTTATCTTATGAGCAAGTTCTGAATGATCAAGGCTGGCCAAGTCGATAAAATTACTGATACCTCTGATCGACTTAAATATCTGTTTTGCTTTAATGGCATTTTTTTGATTGCCAAACCAGGTAATAATTTGCTGCTTGCTTATCTTTTCTGGAATATCTTTCAGCCATGATTTTGCCTTGAGCTTTGATAAGTTGTGCTCCAGGTTAAGCCTGCGATCAAGCTTGCGTTCAAGCATCTTAAAACCTAACCGATTATTCTCAATCGAGTTTCCAACCAAAGCCCTTTTGATTAAAAACTTATCCTGTGAAAACAGCTCCCATCGGATAAGTCCAATAAGACTTCTTCTTGCTTTCATGCTCCTGTGCAATGCCTGCTGTAGTGTTCCCAATTGATGGGAGGGAATGGAAGCTTCAGGGCCTTCTTCTTCAAAACAGGATAGGATCAAGCGTTCAATATTTGTAAGCCACAATTCGCTTGTTTCTTCTTCCGCCTCCTCAATCATTTCCCGGAAATAGAAGTAAGTTTTTTTATTTTTCAGCTGGCCAGCCATGGCATAAATTTCATCTTCTCGTTCCAAAAGCTCTTCGCATTGCTCCCAGTCTAATTTGGCACCAACCTTTGATTCCAGTTGCGAAAAAAGATCAATAGTATATTTTGGGATTTCACAAAGAATATTTTCCATCTCTTTTAGGTCAGCAATCCCTAGTCCAACAAAAGGCTTGCGGTCTCTCCATAGGTAATCATCTTTATCGAACTGTCGGGCGTAATGTGCATAGACCTTCAGTTTGGAATGAAAAGGGGTGATTGAATGGAGTGGAAAATTTTGATATTCCTGCTTTAGATTAATGGTTTGCGCTGCCGGAGTGGATCGTAAGTATAATTCTTTAATGCTTACTCCGCATTCTGAATCGTTGAAGAGTGCTTTTTTAAATTCATCCAATTCTTCGGTGATCTGATCAATACGATGACAAGTCTGTAGGAACTTGCGACTTATTTGGATGGCATCCAGACTGTTGTTTTTAGCTTTGTATTCGTTAATGCGTTCGATTTGTTGCGCTGCTTTGGCATAGATTTCTCTTCTGTCATTTTTAAAATCGTGCACCAAAGCAATGAAGTCAGCTAATTGAATTTGTTTTAACCGGGAGTAAACCACGTCAAGTGCTGCTCGCTTTTGGCAAACCACCAGCACTTTTTTACCGGTGGCCATCGCATCGCAAATCAGGTTACTGATGAGCTGGGATTTACCCGTTCCGGGTGGGCCTTGCACAACAACTGAATAGCCAATTTTAGTAGCTTTCAATATGTTTTCCTGCCAGGCATCAATGGGAAAACCGGTATAAATTTTTTCCTCCTTTACCAGCGGAATGAAGTTGGAAAATAATAACGACTGTTGTTCCGCTTGATGATTTTTACTCATGAAAAACTCTTCCAAGCTTCCCACTTTATTATTTTCAATCAGTTCTACATAGTCAGGCACAATGAAAGATCCAGCTTGTGGGAATATGCCCAGGACTGCCTCTGGAAAAAGTTTTAATTCACCATTACCATGTTCAGCGTCAAATTCAGCTTGGGTAAAGTTTTTATAGAAATCCAACTCATCCCGATAATTGTCAGGATTGAAGTGAATATCAATAGAGCTTTTTTGCAGCAGTTGATATAAAGCTGTTCTGAATACAGTGCTGTCTTTATCAGTCTCTTCAAATGTTTCTTCAAGCAGAAAGTCTTCCACCTGAATTTTGTTGTAAAAAGAATATCCTAACAGAAACGACTTATTAAAAGTAATTCCGGCATTATCGCGCATCGCAATTACCCATTTATTCTTTTCAACCTTGATTTCTACAGGGATAAAGAGAAGTGGACTCCGCACTAAAGTGCCATCCATGAACTTGCCCCTCGCAAATGGCCACCCGATGTGCAAGTCTTTGGAGCCTCGCTCTTCGAAAATCAGCTGATCGAGCCGTTGCAAACGCTTTAATTTCTTGCTGGCATCATTGCTCACTTCCATCCGAGTGTCAACCAATGGGCAAATTGCTTTTGATTTGCCGTTAATGAGTGACTCAATAATCGAAAATGATTTTTCTCCATTCAGTTGGCTTAATGAATGGAGATCTAAGAAATGTTCAGACCGTAAGCTGGGTAAATAGATTGATCGGTTATTGCCCGAAAGGTTTGTCAATTTCCGCAGGTAAGCGTTTAGGATATGGTGCTCTTTCCGGGCCATTTATCAATTAACCTTCAAATAGGGTCTTAATTTGTTAAGTTGGTTCTGATCGATTAGATCAATCTTCAAAAGGTCGTCAATCTCAGCGAAACTTCCATGCTGAAATCGATAGGCAATAATTGTAGTTGCCAATTTGAACTTAATATATGGATGTTGCGAGAATTCCCGTTCTGTGGCTTTATTAATATTCAACTGCCTGGGCATGAAATCTGGGCTTATAAAAGAATGATTGACTACTTCCATAACCACCGTTGAATCCAGGCCATATACTTCCTTTACTTGTGAAATGTCATAAAATCCGCCAAGTATATCCCTGTATTTGACAATGCGAGAGGCAAGAACTGTACCGATGCCTTTCAAGCGCTTTAGTTGCGTGGTGTCGGCTAAATTGATGTCAAAAAATATTGAAACTTCATTCCTTTTATTCTTAGTGATTTGATCCTTATCAATTTTTTTTGCTGCTACAGGATTTGTTTTTATAGAGATAAAAGGGCGAAGTGATTCATAAAATGATGAATCCATCCCATAAATTTTTAATAAATCTGCAGCATTGATAAAACGACCGCCTTTTGATCTGTAAAGGATAATCCTATCAGAAAGAAAATTCGAAAAACCCAGGCTATCCATTTCTTCCTTGGTACAAGTATTGGGATCGAAAGTAAATAATGTAAATTCATCAGGTTGCTCAATGGGATAAAAGTCCCAACTCGCTATGAGGCTGTCTATTCGGGATTGATCTTCATCAAATTCAAGTGGGGGATCGCCCACAATCATTCGATAAATGGGTTGTGAGAATATGATGAGTATCATCAAGGGGAGCAGTATGATCAATCCATTCGCCTCAGCTCTTGAAAAGCCAAAAATATTTCGAATCCAAAGCTGAAGTCGCCTAATCATAACCTTAACAATAAAAATCGGAAATTTCTAAAGAAGGTGGGCAATCTGGTGTATTAATTAAACACTACTTTTTTCAGGCCAGAGATAAGTTTTTGACTTATTTCTTCCTGATTTGAAATTAATTTTTGGTTTATCTCGAGTTCAATCCCGGCATAATCCTTATCCTTAAACTTAGTCCGCAGGTATGTAGTAAACCCATCATCAATGCCGAGATACGGCTTATTGAATTGAATGCGATAAGGTGGCAGAACTTCGCATAGCTTTATTTTATAGAGCTGGCAAAATGACAATTCTGATTTTCTGTCGGGATCAAATAGCAGACCTATGTCTACGTCTCGTGATTCACCATTCCAAATGGGGGTGAAGGAATGAATAGAAAGGTGTAGCACTGGTTTTGGTGACGCACTAATTTCATTTTCTACCTGAGATCTGTACGGGATATAGAGACTATTAATCAATTGTTGCTTTTCTTTGTCATTCAGATGGCTCGTATACCGCGAAAAAAGCTGAGGATGATGCAAAGATCGATTTACTTCAATTAATAGTCTACTGGTTTGGCATCCAAAAAGGGGGGCGTCTAATGCTTTGGACAACAGGCTGGCTATTGGCCAGGTGCCAGGATCCCAACCTTCGTGTGATAGTAGGATCTGATCTGCGTTATTGAAGTAGGGTAAGTAGCTTTCGGGAATGTGATTTCCGGCATGTTCACAAGTAATGATTAGAGTACGATCCATAACAAGCCATGGCTATGGTATAAACATCTTGTTCTGCTCTAAGCAACCGCTTAACTTCCTGTACACCCCTTTGATGGTTTCTTCGGAGTGATCTCCATTCAGGGCTGTTAATATTCTGTCTGAAAGCGTTCCTTCATTCATGATCACGTTCAATTCAGGTGTCCAACGCTCCAGCGCTGTATTGCCTGATTTGATGAGCTTGTTCATTATCGACTGCCATACTTCTATTGCTGTGGCAGACTCGCTTTTGACTCCAAATGCGGCCAGGTATTCAACATTGCTGATTTCTGTTTTTTGACCTGTGACGACACATTTGTCATACAGTGTGGCCATCGGATCAGTCTTTAGTTTCATTTGCTGATCAAGGCTGAAGTACTTTTCCTGTACAAATGCTATTATGGTTTCGATAACTAAAGATATGATAGCCATGTCGGCTGTAGGGCATTCCTGAATATCCATTAATCGGATTTCTATTGATCCGCGATCAAAACGTGGAATGGCCCCACGCGAATTAACCCAAATGGGATTGAGTATGTGATCTGGATCAAATGACGCGATGTCATTCTTGATTTTATCGTAAATGACGTTTGAGTAATTTCTTTTCGAAAAAATAGCTTCGGGAATTACCTTACCGGTGATGGATGGAATTTTAGCCTGATTGGTTTTGTAGTATTTCAATCTGGTATTGACCATTCCCGTCACCTTTCCATCTATGATAGGTGAGGAGGCGCACAGGGCGGGTAGGATGGGCAGTACTATCCGTACGGCAGCATGAAGTTTGGCGAATTCTTCATCATCATAAAAAGGCAAGTTTAAATGGGTACTCTGCAAATTGGACCACCCATGACCCTTTGAATTGAAGATCTTATCATAGAGGTGGTACACTTCATTATTGTCATGTGGCCAAAGTTTAGTATCCGTTAAAGGATTCATGAATGGATGCGCGGCCGTTGGCATAAGCATGGCATTCCACTTATCCAGGATGGCATTTATCCGCCTGACATTTTCTGCAAATCCGTTTTCTAGTGCGTTGAAATTAGCTTCTGGCCTGGAGGATTTAATCTCGACTACATGGAGCACTAATTCATTTGACCAGGTGACAATTCCATTTTCAAAATCGCTTCCGTATTCACCCAATTCATGCTTTAACAGTTCATCTGTTACCGGCTTAACGGCAAGGGTATCTTTATCTACAAGCATGTATTCCAATTCTATGCCATAGCCCTGGAAAAGATGGATACGGGGAGGATGAGTCATTTTTCGGCTTTAATGCGATTTAAAAATACTTCCATTATGGTGGAGTACAACTTTTCTTTTAGGATCTTGTCTTCAACTCCCGCATCTATATTGGGATTGTCATTAATCTCGATCACGTAGAATTTTCCGTCTATTTCTTTCATGTCTACACCATATAAACCGCGACCAATGAGGGAGGTTGCTTTTAAGGCGGTTTTAAGCAATCCGGAGGGAGCTTGGTCTATCGGGATGCATTCTCCGACTCCCTCTTTGGAGTCCTCCTTGTTTGCGTTCCAATTTACGATTTGCCAATGCTTTTCGGCCATAAAGTATTTGCAAACATAAATTACTTGTGCATCTATGATGCCAACTCGCCAATCGAATGAAGTAGGTAGAAATTCTTGCGCAATGAGGAGATCAGATGTTTCGAACATGAGCCCCCTTTTTTCTTTGAATTCTTTATCGGAAGTAATCTTAAAGACCCCTTTGGAAAACGCACCGTCAGGTTGCTTTAAAATAAAAGGAAAAGGCATTTTGTAAGTCAGTTTTTCGCAACTATCTTCTGTTATTACCTCTGCCCTTGGCGTCAATACCTTGTTTGATGTTAACAGTTCATGAAGGTAAACCTTATTTGTGCACTTTAGTATAGAGTCAGGATCATCAATCACTACCAACCCCAGTGAAGCTGCTTTTTTAGCAAATCGAAAAGTGTAATGATTTACGTTAGTTGTATCTCTGATAAATAGGGCATCGTACTGAATCAATTGATCAAAATCATTCCTAGTAATAAATTCAGTATTGAACCCGGTTTCCAGGGCTGCTTTGTAGAATCTTTTGAGTGCCTTGTCATCGGATGGCGGATTCTTGTCTTTCGGATTAATTAGGATGGCGAGATCGTATTTCTTTTTATCAGCCCGGTAATCGCGCTTGCGCTGGAAGTATTTCTCCACTGCTTTGACCAAAATACCTTTGTCGGATTCAGGCAGGTCCTGCAAGCTCACCGGCCGGATGCTCTGGAGCACCCATTTGGTTTTCCTGGAAAAAGAGACGCGAACCAGGGGAGCTTGCACCAATTGGAATAATTGCATTCCTAATTTATTGTAGGCTTCATCCTGGGTGGACCCGATATAGATGTTGAACTCCACGCGATCGGCAGGTGTATTTTTTAAGGTGCTTTGGATCAAGTCGTCAAAGTCCTGCGAGTCATAGCGCAAAATGGAAGGAAACCGGAAGTCCTGGATAGTGGATACCCCGGGCATGACTTTGTGTCCACGGGCCTCGGCAAGCAACGAGACGTAATACCCTTCGCTTTGGTATTGATACGACTTGCATAGATTCAGAACCTTGAAATTCTTGGTGGCCGAGTATACCTCATTGGAAATGTAACGTTCGGTGGAAACTATTTCTACGTCAGGAAGATCAAAGTTCCAATTCCTAGGTTTATCAACTACAATGAGCTTAGGCATGCCTACTTCGGTTCAATGACTAGCAAATTAGCATCATAAGTAACAATACCCAGTAAGATGCTATTGATCAGCCTGTCAAATTTAACATTGTAATACTGGCTTTTTAACGGATTGGGATTCATGGGATCCGCTAAATAGACTATGTCATTTTTGCCGTCAAATCCATTAATCACAACAAAATGACCAACGGGTTCTCCCTTGATGCTATGGTATTTGTTGGCATCCCCAATTTCACGGGGTGTTCCGTATAAATAAGTGGCACTTAGTCCGGTCAATATGGGAATTGATTTCATTAAATAATTTTTTATTAAGTCCTTGTTCAGTTCAGCGTATTTAACGCTGCCCCCGGCCTGAAGAAATTCGATGTACGCTTCACATTCTACCAATAGTTTACGTTTGGTCTTTTTAACCCTCATTTGCTTTTTAAGCAATTCGACTATCTTTTTTGATGAGTACTTAAACCAGGTGGGATCAAAAACATTGAGGTTGTAAGTATAAATATGGGCTTTGTATCCGCGGCGTAGGGCATGATCCCCCAGCATCACGGCTAGGGTTCCTCCGGTGGTAATTTGTTTTGCTTCCTTAATTACTTGCTTCAAAGAGATATCATCGCCGTAGTGCTGGTAGAGGGCGTGGAGACAAGTTGGGCCGCAGGTGACCATGTCCGGTTGTGCCTTGATATCAAAGTTTAGAAAAAGCGCTTGTCGGTTAGGCATAACTGACTTTATTCGTTAAGTATTAATCAAAATTAAGCGAAAATATGACCCGCCTCAGGTCGCCTGGTGATTTATTATCCAAAGGGGCGATCAGGGTGTAGCATGTGAATTATCATTATATTAATCATTGCTTGGGGTTGAGAAAATGCGGTACTTAGCCGGACACTAAAAGCACAGGGCATGTCAAAAAGTCAAGACAAAAAGAAAGAGACAAGAAAAGAACCGCTGAAATCAGCTAAAGAAAAGAAGGCTGATAAAAGGGCCAAGAAAGAAGCTAAAAAAAGGGGGTAACGTTTAAAACCTAGCGCTAATAAAAGCCCGTTTCGGGCTTTTTTTATGATATGTATTAAATCACTCTTTTACCACCTGGGTATTGATCTGGATTGCCACCTCCTCACTCACTACGATGCCACCTGCTTCGGTAACTGCACTCCAGTTCAAGCCAAAATTAACCCTTTCAGCGTTATTTTATTGATAAGTATGACGGAGGTGCCAAAGTAGCCTGTTCATTAAGACCGGGAAACTCACTGGGCAGCCTACCAAACTCTTCCTTGAATACTTTGCTAAAATAAGACAGATTGGAGAAGCCCACTTCATAGGCCACCTGAGATACAGGTCCCCATTTTGCAGCCAGTAATTGTGCAGCCTTTTGCAAACGGAATGAACGAATTAGTTCGTGGACGGTGACTCCCGTCAGCGCGGTAACTTTTCGGTATAACTGCACACGGCTCATTCCGATTTCTTCTGCCAGTGACTCCACACTCAATTGTTCATCAGTAAGGCGTTGGTGGATGACTTCTTTCACCTTGATCAGAAATTGCTCATCAGCGGAGGGTACTTCCAATCGCGGTGACACTTTCACTATTTCCAGTTTTACCCGTGCGCGGATCTTGCGTTGAGACGCAATCCGATTCCTGATTTTTAAATGAAGTTCGTCCTTATTGAAGGGTTTGGTCAGGTATCGATATGTTTAAGTATTAAAATGGAGTGACGCCTGCATTGCAAATTGAATCGATAAGATAGCTTCGTAAAAGTGATAAGATAACTAGTTATCGAAGCGCTATTCATTCACCCTAAATGCTCCTGAGCAGCATCCTTTCAAAATAGAAGCATTTAACTTAAATTATAATACCCTAATTAAGGGGGTTAGTATGCCCAAACAAATCCATCGTCATGCGGCCATTGTGTTCACCGATATAGTCGGATACACCGCAATGATGGGTAAAGATGAAGCCCGGGCAGTTGAGGTACTGCACCTGAACAAAGCCATTCATTTGAGAATTATCCCCAGGTTCAACGGCAACCTCATTAAGGAAGTGGGGGATGGTATGTTGATCAGCTTTGATCTGGCTTCAGATGCCGTGCGCTGTTCTATTGAATTGCAGAAGGAATGCATGGAACAACATATTCCTCTAAAAATAGGGATCCATGAGGGGGAAACGCTGTTTGAGGATGGTGATATAATTGGGGATAGTGTAAATATTGCCTCCAGACTTCAAGTCATTGCCCCTCCTGGCGGGATTTACATATCTGAAACCGTCAATTATAACATAGAGAACAAAAGGGGAATTGAAGCGCGGTTTGTTAAACAGGAAACGCTGAAAAATGTGAATCACCCTGTACGGATCTACCAGGTGAACATGGGTCCTGCAGGGAAGCCAGTGTCTGGCAAGATCAGAAAAAAGATCTTATACTATTCGCTTGGTGGATTTTTGGTGATCGCTTTTTCGGTGTTAACCTGGACTCTGATGCCCAGACAACAGGCAGGTGAAGTGAAGAAGTCCATAGCCGTCCTTCCATTTGATAACGAAAGCGCTGATGAAGAAAATCAATATTTCGTGAATGGTATGATGGAAGATATACGAAATAATTTGTCAAAAATTTCAGACCTCCAGGTTAAATCCAAGGTTTCAGTAAATAAATATCATAAAACCAACCTGAGTTCGAAGGAAATTGGCAGGGAACTGGATGCTAATTATCTGCTGGAAGGGACAGTTCAGAAACAAGGGACTTTGGTTAAGATACACGCCCAATTAATACATGCAGAAACAGACAATCACATTTGGGCGGATACCTATCAGGCAGATATTGCCGATCCGAAAGAAGTATTTAATATTCAAAGTGATATCGCACAAGCCATTGCAAAGGAATTACATGC
>DATCZR010000016.1:0-3410 GCA_036525835.1 Cyclobacteriaceae bacterium | reverse complement strand
ATTCCTTATCAGCAATTATTTAAGCGCACCACTTATGTTCAAATTCCAGGTTATGGTGACTACCAGGGATATGCCAATCGGGATTCTCTAAAATATATCAATACATATGGACTGAATGGAATAAAATCCATGGTCCGCGGAACATTAAGAAACGAAGGATTTTGCACAGCTTGGAATGTTCTTGTTCAGTTGGGCTGTGCGGATGATTCTTATCTGATGGAGGGAGTCGATAAAATGACACACCGCGATTTTATCAATTCCTTTTTGCCGTACTCCAACGTCAATATGCTTGAAGCGAAGCTTGCCATACGGTTTCATCTAGATGAATCAGGTTTGGAGATACAGAAATTGAAATGGTCAGGTTTCTTTGATGAGGAGCTTATTGGTTTAGAGAAAGGGACACCGGCTCAAATCCTTGAGCATATTTTAAACAAAAAATGGAAGTTGGATCCGATCGATAAAGATATGGTCATGATGTGGCATCGCTTTACTTACCTTATTGAAAATGAAAAGCGAGAGATCAAGTCGCATTTGATACTAAAAGGTTTGGATGCTGTTCATACGGCCATGGCAAAAGGAGTGGGATTGCCCCTTGCTATTTGTGCCAAGCTACTTTTGGAGGGTAAGCTAAAACAGAGAGGTGTATGTATCCCAGTAGATAAGGAAATCTATTCACCAGTGCTAAGTGAATTGATAACGCTGGGTATCCATTTAGAAGAGATTGAAACTGTTGTTTCGGACTAGTTATTATTTTCATACTCCTGGTCGACCAATAAATATGCACTCTGTGCAGCCTCAACCGCTAATTGGTCGCATCGCTCATTTTCTTGGTGACCTGCATGACCTTTGATCCACTTAAAATTGGGTTTGAATTTGTGATGAAGCGGAATGTATCGCCTCCATAAATCGGGATTGGCTTTCTTTTTAAAATCATTTTTCTCCCAGGTCCATAGCCAACCTTTCTCAATGGCCTCGACCACATATTTAGAATCGGAAATAATGGTTACCGGAATACCTTTTTTGGTTATCGCTTCAAGTCCTGCGATTACAGCCATGAGTTCCATTCGGTTGTTAGTGGTGAGTCGAAATCCTTCGCTCAATTCTTTCTCATACTTACCATATCGCAATATAGTTCCATATCCTCCTGGCCCTGGGTTTCCTTGCGCTGCCCCATCCGTAAAAATTTGAATCATGATTATTTAATAAACCTAAACAGTTACGAGATTGGATTTAAAAATCTTAACGGCAATCGCAAGTAGGATGACTCCGAAAACTCTTCTTAATACAGCAAACCCTGATTTACCAATTACCCGCTCAAGCCAACCTGAAAGTCGAAGTACGATGTATACAAATAGTAGATTGACTAAGATTCCAATCAACACGTTAACCTCTGAGTAAACTGCTCTTAGGGACAAAATGGTTGTCAGTGTGCCAGCACCAGCAATTAATGGAAAGGCGAGCGGGACCACTGAACCAGAGCCACTTGATTCGGGATCATCTTTGATAAGGGTAATTCCCAGTATCATTTCAATGGCTACAATAAAAATGACAATAGCGCCAGCTACGGCAAAGGAAGCCACATCAAGCCCAAATAGCATGAGTATAGACTGGCCCAGGAATAGGAATAGGACCATCAAAACTGCAGAGATAATGGTGGCTTTCTCAGCATAAATTCTTCCATCTCGTTTTTTAATAATAATGATCAGTGGGATAGCCCCCAAAATATCAATTACTGAAAAGAGGATAAGGGTAACAGAAAATACTTCGGTGAAGCTAAAAGAATTCATGTCGCTTTTGGTTTGGCGACAAAAATAAACAAATATCGGCTGCCTGTCTTACCGCTGCTCTTTCTTTCGGAAATCAAAATTATAGGTAAGAGAAAGCTGTAGCGTATGATTATTCTCGGCATCCAAGCCGTTGCTTTTAATGACGAAATGATTGAGATAGCCTATTTGAAAATTGGCATTTGATGAGAACAGGTATCCAACAGCCCCAAACAGTCTATTTTGATCTAGATAATTTCTTCCAAAGTTTGGTCCAAATTGCAGGAACACTTCATCATAGATACTTGCAAAGAGGGCACCTTTCTCCATACTCCGTTTGTTAAAAGGAATATTGACTAAAAATCGATATCGGGCTCTGTTTCTATAAGTGTAACCATTTGAAGTCGAGGATCCATTACCATTATCGAACCTGTTCTCAAGGTAACGTTGTTCAAGCCGAAATCGGTGATTGAAGAAGAATCGACCTGATGATTGAGTGAGTACCATTTGCTCCCAGATACGATGCTCATGAAATTTGAATGCAATCGGTTGATCTCCATACGGGAAATTGACAATATATCCGTAGCCACCTGTTATCATTACGGCTGGAGATGATATATAATCAACACCGATACGGAAAAGTGACTGCTGCCAATGTTTGATCACCTCATTTCTTCGCCATTGATATTCCGTATGCAGACTTATTTTGTTAGTTAGTTTATGATTGCCAAAGTACATGTACCAGCCATTGTTTTGGCTTGCAATATTTTTTTGAGCTAATCCGGCCATGCTAAAATTGCATATAAGGACAAACGTGATGATAACTTTTGTCTTAGTCATGGAATTTTTTATTGTGGCAGCATTGAATGTAAAACTTGGATCGTAAGTTTTTTTCTCTCTTGGATTGATGAGATAACAATTCGTTCCTTTATGAATTATTTTGATGGTAAAAAATATTGGATGGCCAAAGCATAACCCTCCAATCCAAATCCGGTAATTAGTCCTATACATTTGGAGGTGATCAAACTTTTGTGTCTGAACTCCTCCCGTGCATGAATATTGGAAATGTGAACTTCCGCCACTTTTGTGGTAATGGCGCCAATGGCATCGTGAATGGCAATGGAGGTATGCGTGTACGCCCCTGCATTTAATATAATACCATCATAGGAGAAGCCAACTTCATGTAGTTTATTGATGAGTTCCCCTTCCACATTGGACTGGTAGTATTCAAGATGAACATCAGGAAACCTTTTTTTGAGTGCAACTAGAAAGTCTTCAAAAGATTGATCACCATAAACTGATTTTTCACGCGTTCCAAGAAGGTTCAAATTGGGTCCGTTGATAATCTGAATTTTCATTTTGGAAAGATAGCAGCTGCTTTACTATGAATCAATAGTTGGCCATTTACTGTGTCTACTTGTTTCTTGAATGCTGAATCTTGAATTTTGAGCATGTGGGATCAGCACATCAAGGACTTTGCAAATTATCTAAAATTGGAAAGATCACTTTCCGGCAATTCAATTGAAGCATATGTGCGTGATATTGAAAAACTCCATCAATTTATGGGGATGACCCATAAAAGGGTTTCAGCTCTGAAAGTGACAAGCAAACATCTTCAAGGCTTTTTATCTTACGTAAATGAACTGG
>DATCZR010000015.1:0-3080 GCA_036525835.1 Cyclobacteriaceae bacterium | reverse complement strand
TTCGGAATTTCCGTCGGGGAAGTGATAACGTACAGAGTCAGACATCATAGCCCCCCAGGAATCAAAATCCATGGCAGATAAATACTCAATCATCTGCTGATGTTGGGTCACATACATTTCATCTCCAATCTGCATTCTTTGTTCGGTTGCAGCATCGTTAGATGTTTCGTCGGTACTTTCTTCCGACTTTGTGGTAGGCGAACAACTGAAAACGATCAGTATCATCGCCAGAAAAATCAGGTTTTTCATTTTCTTTTAGGGTTTGGTTATTTTAAATGTACAAAATTCCTCGTAATGCATAAAAAAAGCCACAAATGCACACACATGGGCATTCCTAGTCTAATTCTGTTGTGTTTTCACTTTCGTATCTGATGGTAGACTTGATTTCTGCTTGTTGACCATCTCCTCTACATCTTTAAGCAAAGCTTTGGCATCGTAGACAATGCCATCTTTGATAGTATATTCCACACCACCCACACGTTCCGGCTTACCGATTTGGTCGTTGAGTTTTATAGCTCCTGTTCCGTACAATACTTTCAAGTTATGCAAGGGATTCTCACCAACAATAATCATATCCGCCAGCAAGCCTTCGCGGATAACACCGAATTCAATGGGTTTTTTCTTGGGATAAAAGATTTCTTCAGCACTATGCATAGTGGCAGCTCGTATCACCTCCAATGGATGAAAACCAGCTTCTTGCAGCATTTCCAATTCGAGTACCGTTCCAAATCCATACAACTGATAAATAAATCCGGAGTCGGAACCTACCGTTACTTTTCCACCCTTGTTTTTATACTCATTCAGAAATTGCATCCACACCTGGTAGAATTTTTTCCAGGCCACTTCATCAGCAGTGGTCCAATCAAACCAATAGGCACCATGACTGGTGCGGCTGGGCTCAAAGAAATCCCATTGCGTAGGTAATGTGTATTTAGCATGCCAGTCTGCATTGCGCGCACGCATCACATCTCTGCCTGCAGAATAAATGGTCATGGTTGGGTTTATGAAATAATCCAGTTTCAAGAATTCATCCATCAAGGCATTCCATTTTTCTCCACCTGGCTTCACCATATCCCATTGACGAGCCACCTGTCCGAAACGATGCTGTTCATCATTGTAATTCATATCTACCGGCCAGGGTTGTACATCATGATGCTCATACATGGATTCAAACAATCCATAAAAATGGGTCATCCCTGTCAGTCCGAAACGTGCGGCATCCAGGGCATTCATTTGAGCTACGCCACTTTGGCCCAGGTGAGCGGTACTGCCCATACCTAGTGAGTTGGCTTCATCCAATAAGGCTTTCATGATTTCTGGCCGATACGATCCCAATTTCAATCCATCGACTCCTTTCTTGTTTGCGTATTGCACCCATTCTTTAGCGTCTGCAGGTGTTAGGATCTTTCTGTTCTTCCATTCTTCGCCACTTCCGGGCCGATGAAAAGAAATTATTCTGGGGGCTACCATTTTATTGGCGGCACTACGCTCTCTTTCGTTAAGCGACCATTCCAGAGGTCCGGCAGGCACGCCACGCACGGTAGTAATGCCGTTGGCCATCCATAGTTTATAGGTGTACTCTGCTTCTGGCGCCTTTCCTTCACCACCAGTATGCACATGCAAATCAATGATGCCCGGCATCAGGTATTTACCTGTAGCGTCAATTTCTTTGGTGTTACCTTTGCCAAGCTTTGGACGCTTGTCTTGATTGATGGCGATATAAGGAACGCCAACTGTTTGTATATCTACGATCTTATTTTTCTCTACCACAATATCCACTGGACCGTTAGGAGGTCCACCCGTTCCGTCAATAAGCGTAACTCCTCTGATGATCAGCCGATCGAAAGGGCCTTCACCTTCACCAGCCTTACGGTCTGGGGCACCAATCATCTGTGCAATGAGGAGCGATGGAAATAGCAAATAAAATAGAATCACTAGGCGTTTCATGGCAGTGGAGTTTGTTGATAGGTGACTAAATTAAAACCAATTTTCAAACTACAATCAATATTGTTTATGGATGGTTTGAGAAGATGGTGGGGGAGTTTGGTCCTGGAATCCGGATACTCGATTTTCACCAACTACCAGTATCTATTATCTATTATATTTACAGCTTAACATATTCCAAGATGAACAGGTCAATTCTTTCCGTATTTTTTTGTTTGTTGGTAACGCAATTATTTAGCCAGGAAGCTTATCGCAGGTGGCGCATCATGAATGAGATCAGGAACGATAAATTCAATTATGTGCTACCGGAAGCGATGCGCGAAAACAATATCGATATGTGGATCATTACCAGCAAAGAGGGAAACTTTGATCCGTTGTATCCGGATATGGGTGAAGGCTATGTGGGACAGAATGGCTATTACATTTTTACAGATACAGGCAAGCCGCGCATTGAGCGTGCTGCCTTGGGTGTAGATGGCGGGTTGCTCGAAGGTGGGGGAGCTTATGATTATTTTGGTAGTGAAAGTGAATTGAAAGAATATGTAACCAAGCGAGATCCGAAGCAGATTGGTCTCAACATGAGCAAGACCATAGGAGGTGCCGATGGGCTATCCCATACCATGTACCAGCACCTGGCTGAAGTACTGGGAAAGAAATATGAGTCACGATTTGTATCGGCAGAGAAACTAGTTTCAGATTTTCGGTCCCGAAGAGTGGCCATCGAGATTGCCACATTTGCGGAAGCGGGCAACTTCTCTTATCAGATTGCAGAGAAAGCATTTTCCAATGAGGTAATCACACCTGGTGTAACTACGCTGGAAGACGTAGCCTGGTGGATGAAAGAACAACTATTTAAGAACAATCTGGAATCTTCATTTGGTATGCCATCCGTGTACGTCACCGGACCGGAAGGCATAGTGGCTACGTCCACCGATCGTATCATCCAGCGCGGAGATATTCTTATGCTCGACTGGGGTGTTGGTCTTATGAATATGTATACCGACATGAAGCGCATTGCTTATGTACTGAAAGAGGGCGAAACAACCGTACCAGCAAGTATTCAAAAGGCATTTGATCGGGGGGTAAAAGTTCGTGACATTATCAAACGAACCATCAAGCCCGGGGTAACGGCACAG
>DATCZR010000014.1:0-5472 GCA_036525835.1 Cyclobacteriaceae bacterium | reverse complement strand
GTAAGTTTGTAGTGTGCCAATATCAGGCAGGAAGTTATTGGACGGATCTTCAGCATATACACGCACTTCAATAGCATGTCCATGTATACTTAAGTCTTCTTGCTTAAATGGTATGGGTTCTCCCTGCGCAATTTTGATTTGTAATTTGACCAGATCTAGTCCGGAAATCTCTTCCGTAACAGGGTGCTCAACTTGCAGCCTTGTGTTCATTTCCAAAAAATAGTAGTTCAGGTTTTCATCCATGATAAATTCTACTGTTCCAGCTCCGTAGTAACCGCAGGATTTGGCTACATTGATAGCAGCTTCTCCCATAGAGGCTCTTAGTTCAGGAGTCAGAATGGAGGAAGGTGCTTCTTCTATGACCTTTTGGTGTCTGCGTTGTATGGAGCATTCTCTTTCGAACAAATGAACCGTATTGCCATGTTGGTCACCAAAGACTTGAAATTCTATATGACGGGGTGAGCTTACGTACTTTTCAATAAAGACCGATCCATCTCCAAAGGCAGATTTGGCTTCACTAATAGCTCGCTCCATTCCTTCATCAAACGAGGATTCATCTTCAACAATGCGCATTCCTTTTCCGCCACCTCCAGCACTTGCTTTGATTAATACCGGATAGCCAATTTCTGCTGCTATTTTTTTTGCTTTGGGGATATCGGAAATGGGCTCGCTAGTTCCGGGAACCAATGGCACATTGAATTTGGCGACAGCCTCCTTGGCAGCCAGCTTGCTACCCATTAGTTCAATGGATTCAGGTGATGGCCCCATAAAGATCAGACCAGCATCTCTTACCTTTTGTGCGAATACTTTATTCTCTGATAAAAAGCCATAGCCTGGATGTATGGCATCCGTATTCGTTTCCTTCGCAGCGTCAATGATTTTCTCCATTCCTAAGTAGGATTCCGAGGACGGAGGAGGTCCAATACAAATAGCCTCATCTGCAAATCTAACGTGAAGGGCATTTCTATCTGCTTCGCTATACACAGCTACTGTTGCAATACCCATTTCACGAGCACTTCGCATCACCCGCAAAGCAATCTCACCTCTGTTTGCGACTAATATTTTCCGTATTTTATGCATGAATCAAATATGTCTAGCTGCAATGCTAATGATTAATTGCGAAATGGCCATTTTGGAATGATTGCAATCGATTGTTAAAATGTATCCAATTGCGAATAGGCTTATTATCAGGTATTTGTGATTTATGGAGGGATTAGAGCCATTTATGGCTGAGTAGACTTTTTTTTTTATTTTTGCCGCACTTTTTAACCGAACATAACAAAATGGTTGACTTATTCGAGAAACTAAAAATGGAGGCCGGAGCATTGGCCAAATATTCACATCTGCCTGACGATTATTTTTTCTTTCCCAAGTTGGAAGGCGAAATAGCTCCTCGGATGAAGTTTAACGGCAAAGAGGTTTTGAACTGGAGTTTGAACAACTACCTGGGATTGGCCAACCATCCTGAAGTAAGAAAAGTGGATGGAGAAGCAGCCGCTCAGTATGGTATGGGAGCGCCTATGGGAGCTCGAATGATGTCTGGTAATTCGGTTAATCACCTTGAATTTGAAAAGCAGTTGGCTGAATTTGTTCAGAAAGAAGATGCCATGCTTCTAAATTATGGTTATCAAGGAGTAGTTTCCATTATCGATGCCATGGTTGACCGCAAGGATGTGATTGTCTATGACGCGGAGTCACATGCCTGTATTATTGACGGTGTGCGCCTTCATATGGGAAAACGCTTTGTCTTCCCTCATAACAATATCGAAAATCTGGAAAAGCAGTTAGTAAGAGCGACTAAAATTGCTAATGAAACAGGTGGAGGGATATTGGTGATCACTGAGGGTGTATTTGGAATGTCAGGTGACATGGGCGATCTCAAAGGGATTTGTGCCCTTAAGAAGAAATATAACTTCCGTTTATTTGTGGATGATGCACATGGTTTCGGAACCATGGGTAAGACCGGAGCCGGGGCAGGTGAGGAGCAAGGTGTACAGGATCAGATAGATTTATACTTTTCCACGTTTGCCAAATCGATGGCTAGCATAGGAGCCTTTGTAGCCGGTGATAAAAAGATATTGAAATACTTAAGATTTAGTGTGCGCTCCCAGATTTTTGCCAAGAGCTTGCCCATGCCTTTGGTTATTGGGGGGATGAAAAGATTGGAATTGCTAAGGACAAATCCGGCCTTGAAGGAGAATTTATGGAAAATAGTCCATGCCATGCAAAGTGGCCTCAGGGAAAGAGGATTCTATTTGGGCTCCACCCAGTCACCGGTAACCCCCGTGCTGTTTGCAGGCGGGGTAGGTGAGGCAGCAAACATGGCCATGGACCTAAGGGAAAACTATAATATTTTCTGTTCTGTCGTGATCTATCCCGTTGTGCCTAAGGATGTTATCATGTTCAGAATCATACCTACAGCGGTCCATACAATAGCTGATGTAGATGAGACTTTAACCGCCTTTTCAGCCCTAAAACACAAGTTAGATGAGGGTTATTATAGGACTGAAGCCCTGGTTTCTGTGACCAAAGGAGCGTAATAAAAGGGTCAAAAATCTGAAAAAATAGGTTTATTGCTTGTTTTTAGCCGTTTTTAGTTAAATTGGCGTAAGGAATTTATCTATTAATCTAAACATCCTATACAATGAGAAAATTTGAAGAGCTTAAAGAACTGATCGCTTCTATCGAACCAGACGCTGACAAATTCTACAATAAGGCAAACAGCGCAGCTGGAACACGGGTGCGCAAAGGGATGCAGGATCTCAAGAATCTGGCTCAGGCAATCAGGGCTGAAGTTCAGGAATTAAAGAATAAACCTCAGTAATCACTTTACTGTGATTTGCTGACGATTATGGAAGGATAGCTCTATCCAAGGGCTATCCTTTCTCTTTTATGAGTTGATCTGCCAGCTTGTTTATCCTTTTAACCAATTCCTTGGAAGCAGGAGCTAGCGGTAACCGTGTATACTCCTGACAAATCCCCATTTTTTTAAGCACTATTTTCACACCAACTGGATTCCCTTCTTCATACATGGGGCCATTAATATCCAGCAGCCTGAATTGCTCTTGTGCGCATTTTTTGGCATCACCTTTCACTGAAGCGTCCTTCATGTTTTTAAATATTTCGGGGAAGGCATTGGCCAACACTGAAATCACACCAGATCCTCCCATGGCATAGAATGCAGAAGTAAGTAGGTCATCACCCGAAATAAGATCAAAGTCTTTGGGCTTCTTGCGGCAAATGTTCATGCATTGTTCCAGGTTGCCAGATGCTTCTTTTACTCCAATAATATTGGGTATACTTGCTAAGCGCAGTGTAGTAGATGCTGAAATATTGGATGCTGTTCTTCCCGGCACATTATAGATAATAATAGGAAGGTTGGTTGACTGAGCAACTGCTTTAAAATGCTGAAATATTCCTTCCTGGGAAGGTTTATTATAGTAAGGACTTACGGAGAGCAAGGCGTCTATACCTTTCAGGTTAGTTCTTTTTATGCTTTCAACTACCTGAGCGGTATTATTTCCACCAATACCGAAAACGATCGGGAGTTTTTTTGGATTGTGTGATCCCACAAAATCCAATACGCTTAATTTCTCATCGGTATTTAAAGTGGCAGATTCTCCTGTCGTGCCCATGACCACATAATAATCTACGCCTTTGGCCGTATGCACCAACAGATTGTCTAGTCCACCGAAGTCTATTTGTTTGTTTTTCAAAAAGGGAGTAACCAGAGCTACCCCTGTTCCCTTAAAATTTTTCATGCCTTTTATCTTTGCCCGTAAAACTTACGATCACCTCAATTGCCGGGTGTACTTATACATGCTTTCGATCAGGTTTTTTACAGAGCCATTCTGTTCAATCATTAACTCAAAATAAGGATTACATTTTTCAGCGTACTTACCGATTCTACATCTGGCTTTGCTTCTTGCGAGCACATGTAAAATGAGTGGATTGGTATCATTATCGACACAATACAGGTAGTCAAATGGGGTATCCATGAATTTATCAGCATCTGGGGATTCTATTTTCCCCCAAAATGTAAGGTCTTTGACGGTAAAGAAATCGAACATGAATTCGTAATTGTCTTTTTGCTTGGGTAGGTACTCAAGCACCATTACTTTCTTCCCATCCAATTGCAATTTCTTGATAAACTCTTTAATGGCATCATGTTTTGGCTTGTCTTCCACGCTAAACAAGATTCCAACGGATTGTGCTTGTTGGTATGGCAGGCTCATTCGAAGGCTGTCATTCTTTTTTAAGGCGGAATGGGTACGGTAATGAAGGAATTTATTCTTGAACAAGTTATTAACCGTTATAGACTGTGGCGCAAATTCACCATTTCTTTGAAATAGTCAAAATCTCATAGCATCTGTTCAAATTCCTGCTCTGAGATTATCTTGACACCGAGCTTTTCAGCTTTCTGTCTTTTTGCTGGTCCCATGTTTTCACCTGCCAACAAGTAGTCCAATTGACCAGATACGCCTGACAACACGCGGCCCCCATGAGCCAGAATGATTTCTTTTAATTCATCCCTTCCGTATTTGTCAAAAACACCTGAGATCACAAAAGATTTATTGTCCAGTGAATTGGATAGCAACTTACGTTCCTTTTCCATTAGGGTAAATTGGAGCCCTGCTTTCTGAAGTCTGCTGATTTCTTTTTGGTTGTCCTTGTCTTTAAAATAGGACACGATGCTGCTCGCAATTTTTTCACCGACTTCAGGTGCCTCTAGTAATTCTTCATATGATGCCGCTGCAAGGGCATCCATGGTTTTAAAATGATTTGCAAGTTTCTCAGCCACGGTTTTTCCGACATATCGGATACCCAATGCAAAAAGTACCGCTTCAAAGGGTGCTTCTTTTGATTTTTCAATGCCATTGAGCAAGTTGCTGATTGATAAATCTTTGAAGCCTTCTAATTGGGCCAGGTCATTTTTGGTAAGGGCATACAGATTAGCTGGAGACTTTACCAATTCAAGTTGGTAGAGTTGACTAATTGTTTTTTCACCCAGCGAATCGATATCCATAGCCTTCCTTTGGATAAAGTGCTCGATCCTTCCGGTAATTTGGGGTGGGCAGCTTTTTTCATTTGGACAATAATGAGCCGCTTCCCCCTCGTGACGAATTAATTTAGTGCCGCATTCCGGGCATTTTGTGATATACTCAATTGGCTTGCTCTTCTTATCTCTTCTGGCCAAATCAACAGAAGTCACTTTAGGAATAATTTCTCCTCCTTTTTCCACGAACACATAATCTCCAACTCTCAAGTCAAGCCGTTCGATTTCGTTGGCATTATGCAAGGAGGCTCTTTTTACTGTGGTACCTGACAATTGAATGGGTTCCAGCTCGGCCACAGGCGTGATCGCTCCGGTACGACCTACCTGGTAGGTCACTGACTTTAGCTTGGTACTTTGGCTTTCCGGCTTGTACTTGTAGGAGATGGCCCACCTTGGACTTTTAGCTGTAAAGCCCA
>DATCZR010000013.1:0-11470 GCA_036525835.1 Cyclobacteriaceae bacterium | reverse complement strand
AAGGCGTAGTTAAGATACGGTGCCGCATCCTTAATGGTCATCCATTTTAAATAAGCTTGCAACTCGCTCCAATGGCTATTTTCAAATAAGCGCTGGCATTCCTTCATGAAATCCGGCTCCGTGACGATGACGCTATCCGTTTCCAGTTCAAGTCGTTCGAAATATACTTTCCAATTCAACGAAGGCACCATGGAGGCAAGCTGCCCTACCGATCTTTTGTTATAACCTTTTTGAGGATCACGCCTTTCCTCTTTGGAGAAAGTTTCCCTGGCGAGTCTGGTTTCTACGGCCATTACTTTTAGTGCTTCTTTTCTGGATTGGTCTTTCGATTCTCCAGCCAACTCAAACATGGAAGCCATGTGACTCAGGTACTTATCCCTTGTTTCTCTGGACCGCTCATCCGTTTTCAGGTAATAGTCTCTTTCGGGCAACCCCAGACCTCCTGACCGCACATAGACCACATTTTTTTGGCTATCTTTTCTATCTGCACTTACCGCAATGCTAAAAAATGCGCTACCTCCGCTCAAGTCTTCTTCTACCAGATAATCCTGCAGGGCTTTTACATTGTTGATGGTCTCAATTTTGGCAAGTGTCGGAGCCAACACAGCAGCTCCAACCTTTTCAGCCAACAGGGAGTCCATACCCACACGATAAAAGTTGGCCACCTTTCGCTGATCTGTTCCCTCCACGTAATTAGGGTTTTGCGTAGCGTTCTTGATTACTTCCAACAAGATCGTATTGTTGAGTTCACTGAGTTCGCTGAAGCTGGTCCAATTGCCACGGTCATCTGGAATAGTGGTTAGGGCCAGCCAGCCCCCATTAGCAAATCTGAAAAAGTCATCCTGTGGTCGCGCGGTGGTATCCATGTTGGTCAGCTCAAGACCGGTGAAGTGTTGATCTTGTTGAGCCTGATCGCGGCACGATAAACAGAAAGAACCTACTATTAATAACAAAATCAGACGCATAGTCTACTATTGAAGCGCAAACTTAACAAGTCTTTATAGATTCGGGAAAGTCAATGTAAAAATAGAACCCCTGGGCGTATTCTCTCTAACCGTGATATCACCGCCCAGTTTATCAACCGCTTTCTTAACGATGTACAATCCAAGTCCGCTCCCTTTTGATTTTTCGCTTCCCTTATAAAACATTTCGAAGATGCGATCTCTTGCTTCCGGGGTAATGCCATCTGCTTCATCCATTAAACTAAAGGAATGTTCTTTGGCCTGTCGCTTGTAAATAATTTTAACCTCAATGGGATGAGTAGAGGAATACCTGACACTATTATTAATTAATTTGGAAAAAATAAGTTCCATAAAATAGGGATCTGTCTTCATTTTCAAATTGGATGATCCTTTGATTGATAGCTTCAATCCCTCATGCTGTTGGGCGCACTTCTTTATGATACTAAATGGCTGAGTCGATTCAAGGACCGGATCCAATTCATTGATTTTCACCAGTTGCAGCAAGGATTGATTTTGGATTTTCAGCTTATCGATCGTTTCCCCCAAGTGATTTATGGCCTCATGTTCTTTTTGTTGACCAATTTCAGATCTCAGAATTTGATACAGACCTTCCAACGTTTTGATGGGTGACTTTAAATCATGAGATGCCTTATAAAATAGTGTATCCAATTCTTTATTCTTATACAGGATCTCATTCTGGAATTTTTTTGTTTCGTCCACATCCTGAACCAATGCAATCAGGTGCGAATATTCTCCTTTTATGGTGACCCCTGCGACAGTCAGCCTAACCCAAATAATTTTACCGTCTTTTCTGACATACCTTTTTTCAAAAACATATTCCTTTATTGCTCCACTTGTTAATTGCTCATAAAGTGCCAGGTTTTGCTCCCTGTCTTCTTTGTAGGTGATATCCAAAAAGGTCTTACCCACCATTTCTTTTTTCTTATATCCAATAATTTCGCAAAACCGAGTATTAACCAGTCGCCATCTAAAGTCTTTGTCAATGATGACAATGCCGATAGGGGCATATTCTATGATTCGCTTAAAATTATCTTCGTTAAATACTGTCTCCGTCATGTGATGTAAAATTCAAACAAAAACTCTGGATCGGGTGTTAATCTAAGGGTTATATTTAAAATAAATTACAAGAATACAATGGCAAAAGCCACTTTTGAAATCATAAGCGCAATTCGAGCCACCGCCAAATCACTGGCCGCATCCGCTACCTATCAATGGGGCCATATGGGTGCCTGCAATTGTGGGTTTCTGGCGCAGCAGGTCACTTCACTTACCAAAAAAGAAATTCATACCGCTGCCATGGAGGGTCATGGCGATTGGCGAGAGCAGCTTAATGATTACTGTCCGACCAGTGGACTCAAAATGGACATGCTCATTTCCCACCTGCTGGAATTTGGATTTGACATTGATGACCTCACCCATCTTGAGCGGCTATCCGATCGCGAGGTGCTGGCCTATTTGCCATCGGAATCAAGAAACCTGATGCATAACCGAAAAGACCACGTGGTGATTTATTTGCTGGCCATGGCTCAACGATTAGCGGATCAGCTTCTGGCCAAAATCAAGTTACCGGATTACGATCAGCTGCATCCGTCATCATCTAGAAAAGGAATCCCAGCCTGAAGTATCCGAGGGTTCCTTCTACCGAGTGGGCCGCCTCTACGGAAATGACTGCCATGTTAAATGGAGTGATCCAAATACCCCCTCCATAGCCCTGGTGCCAAACTGTTGATTTTCCAGATGCCGCGGTCGGATCAACCCCCAGTTCATTTTTGTACCACACCCTGCCTATATCGTAAAAACCAGTGAGGCCAATGGTAGCTGGCAGGATAAAGGACCTGATGTTTCCGAGCTTCAAACGCACCTCATTATTGAATACCAATTTTCGGTTGCCATAAAATCGGGTCTTGCGGAAACCGCGAACTTCTGTTTTCCCATCCAAAATCTGTGATTGGTAAATTTCAAAATTCCCTGAATTGATACCTCCTAACGCCCGGAACGCGTAAGTGACCCGGGCCGGAAATCTAAATGTTTGATAAAGTGATACAGCCGCGGTGTGTGAGTTAAAGGCATTAGCACTTCCCTTGAATCCCTTCATCAGTCTGGAAGACTGTTCCAAATACATACCTCGTGTAGTGAAAAGTGAATTGTTTCTATTATCTATTCCCCAACTATAACTTACTCCCGCAAAACTCCTGGATTGTTCCAGGATGGGGACTGGCAATGTAGTTTCATAATCATTGATGAACCTATCCTTTGCTGATCGCTCCAACTCTACCACCTGCAAGGACGGGCCCAATTTTATAAAAGCGTTTGATCCAATCGACCTGGACATAGTTGGATTCAAATTCAATTCTTTAAACCTCAGGCGATAATAATTTATGGCATTATCGACATTGAGCGCTGGATTCTCATCGATTTTTTTGTCAAAGACCGACTCATTTCCCAGTCCGAAAAAGTTATTTACAAAGTTGGGTGACTTTACATCCAAATCCATTTCAGCATTCCATTTTTTTATGACGGCAGTAAACTTTCCGTTGTACTTAAAATTAAATGAGCTGGTGTTGATCGCATAGCTACCCAAAAAAAGGTGGCGGGTTTTAAACGGATCTTTTCTAAAGCCATGTGTAGTGGCAAAAAATCCGCCTCCGACAAACAGGCCGTCATCCACGTTATAATTCAACAGCGCAAGAGGAGCCAGTAAATCATATTTGAATTCTTTTCGATTGTATTGGTTGACCATCTTATCCGGAGACCGTTTATCCTTGAACTTGCTTTCTTTTCGAATCTTAATTCCCTTCGGCTTGGCATAAACCAATGGCTTTGCTTTGGCATCAGATAAAAATCGGTCATCTCCTTTTCCGCTAATCACCCGAACTTTGATCGTTTTTTTAGTGTCTCCGGTAAAATTAAACCGATCGTCTCCTTCCAGACCGTACAGTCTTATTTCCTTTGTTTCTCCTTTCACAAATGTGCGATGAAATATTTTCTCTTCGATGTCGCCCTCTTTCTGGATTTTATAAACCGTTACGTCGGCATCCCCATTCTCCAGGAACTTTACCTCAAAACGTTCGTGTTTATTTGAGCCCACAACATTGACGGCTTTGGAAAGAAAATAATAATGATTTAAACCATCCTCAACCAGGTGCTCACGCCTTGCCTTGAGTTTGTCAATGATTTCAGGTCCGTGCAAATCATAAATTTCTACAGGCCATTGTTTGATTGCCTTTTCAATAACTTCATCCGTCAGCACTGATTGCAGTCTCTTGGCTTCCTTGATCCAATCTTCCTTTTCCAGTGAGGTGAGAAAACTGCGATCAAAATATCTTGCATTGAACATGAATCCGGACGGCCATTTCAGTTCGTAGTCGAAACCCTGCAACTTGGGGATGGCCCATTTCTTACTTACCAATTTGGGTATTCGTCCCTCGTTAACAAAAAAGGCCTGATCCCTGTCACGAGGGATGGGTCTAAACATTTTACCTCCTTTCCTGTCAAATTCTGCCCATCTCCATTGATCATCGTGACGATCCCAATCGCCAATCCACAGATCAAACAATCGAGACCGCAGAACAAATTCCTGATCCACGTAGTTGTCATTGTCCTTGGCGAGCTCCTTGATGACCCTAAATGTGCTTTCTATTTCGTCTGCGTTACCAAAAAAGTCGAGCCCGTTGGCTTTTCCACTGGGTCGCTCTTCAAAAAGCATCAATCGGTTGGCCAATGTTTTTCGGTAATTACCCAGGCGTGGGTCATCTGCCAGCCAAACGACTTTTGGATTGGTATGATAAATGCCTGCCACCTCGGCCAGGTGGGGAACAACCAGTGCTCCATAGGGATGGGCAGCCGAAATCTGATCCTGTACTACCTCTTTCGCGAAGGATTCTCTAAACGCTTCCGGTATTGCTTTCTCCGGATATTTTTCTATTGAACGCAAGGTATACTGGCGACCATTGGGTGCCTCCAGGCGCAAAGACAATGTTTGCATACCTCCCCCACGCTGTACAATTTTTAAATCACCTTCTTTTGATTTAAAATCGAAGACCGGTACTTTAATATCCTGTGACCATACATCCCTGTAGTTGGCGCCCATCCATCTTTTTCTTGACCTGCCGGCTCTGTATTGATCGCTGGCTTTAGCGGTAACAGAATCTCGTGCTGAAATGGTACTTATATCCAATTCGGTTGGCTTTTCTCTTACGGCAAATTGCTGAACGAAATCAGGAGACTGGCCAGCGCCTGCGAAGTATTCAATTCGCACCTGCTTGTTTGAAGTAAGCGCGACCCGCACAAATCCAAATTCAGCCTTCGCATATCGTGCATGTCCTTTCTTCTTCACCTGGTTAGTTTTGGATCCAGAGCCGCTGACCACAAAGTGTAGGCTATCTTTCAGGCTGTATTGCAGGGTGTGTTCGTGTCCTGCTGCGTATATCGTGCCCGGATATTGTTTGAGGATGGCCAAAAAAGATCTCCGCATCTCGCTATAGTACGGATTGGCGATGTCCTGAATATTTCCAAAAATCTTTCGATACAGCGGGTAGATTGATCCCACCACAGGCAATGGCAAGTATAAGGGCTTACTCAGTTTCGTCAGTGGGAACAAATGGTCCTTGGCTTTGAACACCCCCCCATGCTCACCATAAGTATAAATGGGATGGTGAGCCGCTATGATCACCTGCTTGCCCAGGTTCCTTTGCAAAATATCTTCGAGTTCGGCCAGGATATCATTCTTGGTCTTTAAGTCGCACTCACTGTTTTCTCCTTCCGGTTTTTCCCACGGGTGCAGCCACCATTGTGTATCCATAAAAACAAGTGTGAGTTCCTCAGTCAGCGAAACTTCTACAGGCCCAGGACAGCCATCCTGTGGTAGAAGTTTAATATTCGAGTTGTTGACCGAATCAATCCAGGCTTGCTGGTGGAGCAATTGATCCAGGCCATCTTTTGTTCCTCGTCTCCAATCGTGATTGCCTGGAACAAAGAATATTTTACTTTTTGAATCCGCCATCGCAAGCTGATCAGAAAGTATTTGCTCCCCTTCTTTTCGCAGTGCGTGATCATCGTCTTCGAGTCCACGTGGGTAGACGTTGTCGCCCAGAAACACGAAAGAAGAGTGAACTTCCGGATGCTTTTGCAGCTGGGATTTTATAGTGGCTACATAAGGCAACGAAGAGACATTAGGTTCTCCGGCATCTCCGACCAAGTATATATAGTATTGGTCATTCTCTGCCGGCGCCTGAGCCAGGCAACTCCAGAGAAAGGCAAAGTAAAATACGACAGCAATGAATAACCTAGTCATACCACTAATTCACTGATTCAAATACGTATTATCATCACAACTAGTCGTGCCCTTGTAATCATAAATATGGCCAATTTTTATAGTTTTATATAACTATACAAATGATGAATACGGATCTGATTCAAAAGGCCAAGGCCTATGCTGAGTCAAAGCTCTCAGCCCTGAAAGATGACTATGTCTATCATAATTTAAATCACACCAAAAAAGTTGCAGCTGCTGCCGAGGAAATCGGTGTAAAAAATGGGTTAACCGATGATGAATTGGAGACCGTTATCATTTCTGCCTGGCTACATGACACGGGTTACGCCAATGGTTTTAAAGATCACGAAAATCAATCCATTGAAAACGCCAAGCTTCAACTTTCGCACTGGAATGCCGCGCCAGCAAAAATAGAGGCCGTCTGCAAGGCCATTCAAGCGACAGCAATGCCTCAAAACCCACAAAACATCATAGACAAAGTTTTATGTGATGCCGATCTCTACCACCTGGCCAATGGCAGCATACATGAAGTTGGGCAACGGCTTCGAGCAGAAATGGCAGCGACTGAGAAAAAAATATTTACCGATAAAGAGTGGGCCGACCATAATTTACATTTTATTGAATCACACACCTACTTCACGGGATACGGAAAGACGGTGTTGGAAAAAAGTAAGCAAAAAAATTTGAAGCGCTTTAAAAAGGCGCTCAAACCGAAAAAAAATAAAAGGTACATCAAGTCACTGGAGAAAGAGTTGGAGAAGTTGCACCAAAAACTCGACAAGTCTTCCCGGCCTGAGAGGGGTATTGAGACCATGTTTCGTATTACTTCTCAAAATCACATTACCCTCAGTGAAATGGCAGACTCCAAGGCCAACATCATGGTGTCCATTAACGCCATTATCCTTTCCGTCATCGTCTCCCTGCTGCTGGGCAAGCTGGAGGAATTTCCTGAACTGCTGATACCTACTTTGATGCTGATCGGTTCGTGTCTGATTACCATTGTTTACGCGGTACGCGCCACGCGACCCAATATTTCTACCGGCAAGTTCACCACAGAAGACATCAAGAAAAAGAAAACAAACCTGCTCTTCTTTGGCAACTTTCATGGCATGAGTTTGGATAATTATGAATGGGGTGTAAAAGAGATGATGAAAGATTCAGACTTCCTGTACGGCAGTATCATTAAAGACATCTACTTCAATGGCAAGGTGCTGGCTCGCAAGTACAAACTCCTGCGCATCTCCTACAGCATTTTTATGTTTGGATTTGTGGCCTCCATTTTGGCCTTTCTTGTCACGATGCTTATTTTTTACTACCCGAGTTAGCCCACCCGATATACTTCCACCGGTTGCTCCAGTCCCTTTAATGAAAGGAGTCCCAGTCGAGTGGTCACCGCATGACCCAACACGATTCTTTTCTTCACTTCTTCGGAAATCAAGAGCTCACTTTGATACTCCTTGTTTAATTGCTCTAATCGAAAGGCGATGATCACCGCTTTGCCGCTTATTGAATACTGTTTACGTTGCTCATTTCCAATATTTCCAGTAATCACCTCCCCAGAATGAATGCCCATCCCAATTTTGGTTTCCGGGATCTCACCCGCCTCAACCAGGTGTTGCACTTTATCCAAAATTTTAAGTGCCGCCTGAAAAGCCATATCCGCGTGCAGCGGATTTGGACTGGGCGCACCAAAGGTGGCCATAATTCCATCTCCCAAAATTTGATTGACAATGCCCCGGTGCTGATTGATGATATCCAGAATCGGTGAGAAGAATTTATTCTGAAAATCCTGAATTTCATCCAAGCTTTTACCCTCCGCAAAGCGTGTAAATCCACGTATGTCGAGCGCCAGTACCGTGGCCTCTACTTTTTTTGTTTTCCCGCCTTCCTCTGTTAGTGTAGTCAAAATGTCTCTGGATACCTGTTGACCCAGGTGGACTTCAATCTCACTCTTTTGCAATTTGAAATTGAGGGATGATCTCACCCTTCGCTTTACCTCCTGTGCCACAAAGGCGGCAACTCCGGCCGATAGAATAAAAATAACACAACGCACATAATATCCATCTTCAGGCAGGGATGGCATGTAGCGAACAGGAATTCCGGCAAAGTGGTAGGCATAAAAAATAATCGATCCAAATTGCAGGGCAGACAAAAATCCGCTTAACAAACTGATTCTGTAATCCAGATGCAAGATGGATAAGATGATAAAGAAGAAGTAAACAAATTGAACCGGTGAGTCAATGAATGAGTAGATATTCTTGATATCAATGACATACAGGAACAGTAAACTGATGTAGGTAATCTCAACGGTAGTTTGTAAAATTTTAAAACGCAAGCTGATTTTCAAGCCTGCCTTTCTGCTTCGCTGGATGTAGGCTATGACGCCAATTTCATAAAGAATAAATACCAACACCCAGGATATGGTAAAAAAATAGATGGACTTGCCTCCGTAAAATTTGATAACCCCTTCATCGATAAGGAAAAAATTAGCAGACATGATCACCACCGCCAAGAAGAAAACCCCGGCCATCATGGCGGCTCGCTGAAACTCGCTTTTGACCAGCTCCTGTTCGAACTCTGCGTACAATTTCTCGGATAAATTCATTAGATAGCCAGGGGAAAGTGATATAAGATACAGTCTTTTGGTTGATCACCCTGGTTGACAAACCGATGCCAACGGGTCAACCTGACCTCTTCCTTCATACCTGACTTCAACAGTACCTTGGCAGAAGCTGTATTATCCACATCCACGAAAGTCCAAATTCTAAATACATCATCCACTTTTAACAATTGGTCGATGATCATTTTGCAAGCTTCGGTAGCATACCCCTGGTTCCAATTCGATGGGCTGATGATATAGCCAAACTGGTGCTTACCCAAATCATTTACCGCTCCGATGGATCCTATGAGGCGATTATTAGTTTTCAATCTCATGCTATAATTATACTCCAATCCTGCATGCCAGGCCGATACTGCATATCGGAGATATCTATTGGTATCGGCTACTGACTGATGCGTGGCCCAGGATACGTAGCGTGTTGCCTCCAACTTACTCGCATATGCATAAAATATTTCTTCTGCATCTTCGTACTTTAGCCTTGTTAAACGAAGCCTGTCCGTTTCAATCAATTCCGGTAAATGGCGCATTAAAAAATGAGTCTTCATTCAAATATCGTTCACAAGTATTTCAAAAATGAACTGGAAGACGCTAAAATATTGGTTAAAGTTAATCCCATACACCTGACGGGTATTGAAATGATTGTAAGGAAAAGCGGAAAACTGGAAACGAGACAAATGGAATTTGACTCGGAAATTTGGGATGATCTGATGTCGGATGGATTCATCGAGGTGAGCGCCATGGAGTTCAATCTCCATATTTCAGGTTTAATAAAATAATCAGTTCCCTGCCTTGTTTGATGCTTACCCGCTATCCCTTACCTTTGCGCCCGGCAAATCGGCACGACCAGCTCCTGCTGAACTCCCCCAGGACCGGAAGGTAGCAAGGGTAGGTAGTTGTAGCGGTGCGATGTTCGATTTGCCCTTTTTATTTCCTTGCCTCCTCCCCGAAATACCTCATTTCTGTTAGTTTTGTAGGACCATACCATTAACCACTTTTATCCTCACTTTGTATGAAATTCTTTATTGATACCGCCAATCTAAACGAAATTAAAGAAGCTTATGACTTAGGCGTATTGGACGGCGTTACGACCAATCCTTCCCTGATGGCCAAAGAAGGGATAGCAGGAACAGATCGTATCCGGGCGCATTACAAAGCGATTTGCGACATCGTGGATAACAATGTGAGTGCTGAGGTAATTGCCACAGACTTTGACAACATCATTAAGGAAGGAAAAGAACTGGCCAAAATTGACGATAAGATCGTGGTGAAGGTACCCATGATCAAGGACGGGGTCAAAGCCATCAAGAAATTCAGCAGTGAGGGAATACGCACGAATTGTACGCTGGTATTTTCTGCAGGCCAGGGAATACTGGCTGCCAAAGCAGGTGCCAATTACCTCTCCCCATTTATCGGCAGGCTGGATGACATCTCACAGGATGGGCTGGACCTGATCGCACAGGTACGACACATTTATGATAACTATGGTTATGAGACTGAAATCCTTGCTGCCAGCATTCGCCACACCATGCATTTAATCAAATGCGCAGAATTAGGCGCAGACGTGGCTACTTGTCCACTCAAAGTGATCATGGATTTGCTCAAGCATCCACTCACCGATAGCGGCCTGGAGAAATTTTTGTCGGATCATAAAAAAGTCAACGGATAAGTAATCATGTTTTCAACCGATCCGGTAGTACGAGTTAAGGACGCCACTATTTTTCAGGATTACAATTCCGTTCTTGACAACGTTTCGTTTGATATCGAAAAGGGTGAGTTTGTTTTTTTGGTGGGCAGAACCGGATCCGGCAAATCTTCCCTACTGAAAACATTGTATGGCGATCTTCCCTTGAGGTTGGGGGATATCTCTGTAGCCGGCTTCAACATCCGACATTTGAAATCCAATGAGGTGCCCCTGCTCCGAAGAAAAATAGGGATCATTTTTCAGGATTTTCAACTTTTCCCGGATCGATCGGTGGGCGAGAATCTGAATTTTGTGATGATGGCAACAGGCTGGAAAGAAGGGGCTAAAACAAAGAGTCGATTGGCCGAGGTGCTCATGCAAGTGGGCCTGGGGTCCGTAGAAAAAAAGATGCCGCATCAGTTGTCGGGTGGCGAACAACAACGGGTGGTCATTGCCCGTGCGCTGATCAATGAACCACTCATTTTAATGGCGGACGAACCTACTGGAAATCTGGACCCTGAAGTTTCCAGTGGCATCATGAAATTATTTCAACAAATCAATAAAAGTGGAACAGCCGTATTGATGGCTACGCATAGCTACGGCTTGATCAAAAAATTTCCAGCGCGGGTGATCAAGTGCGAGGGTAATAAAATTTTTGATTCTACTAAAGCAAAGTTTGAACTGAAGAGTGATGAAGATTGGTAGGTTCTGATGATGGTTCGTGAGGACACGAACCATGGATTGAGGGGGTGGTTCGTGAGGACCGGTGATGGATGATGAATGATGGATGATGATGGATGATGAATGAGATGATGATGGATGATGGGTTCTGATGATGGTTCGTGAGGACACGAACCATGGATTGAGGGGATGGTTCGTGAGGACCAGTGATGAGATGATGAATGATGGATGAT
>DATCZR010000012.1:0-12123 GCA_036525835.1 Cyclobacteriaceae bacterium | reverse complement strand
GTGCTGCTACCTTTAAAAGAGGTATAGACTTTTTTCTTATCCCTACCACTTTACTTTCTCAAGTGGATTCCAGTGTAGGCGGCAAAGTGGGTATCAATTTTATGGACATAAAAAATCATATTGGCCTTTTTTGCGAGCCATCCTCTACCCTGATATCTTCCAAATTTCTATCGACCTTACCTGTTCGCGAACTGCGTTCAGGTTTTGCCGAAGTGATTAAACACAGTCTTATCTCCGATCATACCCAATGGGAATCAATCAGGAAAAAAGGATTGGAAGAGCAAGATTGGAATGAGATGATTAAGTTCTCTTATCAGTTTAAATCTGGCATTGCGGAAACGGATCCTTATGAAGGTGGTATTCGTAAAATTTTAAATTTTGGCCATACCATTGGCCACGCGATTGAAAGCGCCTGCCTGCAGACCAGGGCACCCTTACTTCATGGCGAAGCCATTGCCATTGGCATGATTGCCGAGGCATATATATCATTTCAAAAAGGAATGATCAGTAAAGCGTCTCTGGAACAGATTGCTTTCTACATTTCCGATGTATTTGGTAAGAAAAAGGACCTTCCGGAAAATGATGTTATGCTCTCCTGGATTACTCAGGATAAGAAAAATAAAGGCAATAAAACATTAATGGCCCTATTGGAATCTATAGGTCACGCAGTGTGGGATGTGGAGGTTACAGAAGTTGAAATCGACAATTCATTAGATTACTATTGTTCACTTTAGAGGTAGTGAACTTCGTTTTCATCATTTGAATTTTTTTCTTTCATCAAACTCTTTTTCAGGTCCTGTGTCTTTTTCGCCAGATAGTCTTTCGTCTTCTGGCCACGAGAGCCCGAAAGTAACCATGCGGTAAGTAAGGCAGCACCGCCTGCCAGCCCCAATCCAATCGCAAATCTTTTAGTTGCACCCATAACCTTAATAACTACAAAGGAAAATAAAATGTTTCACATCCTTAAAAAAAACCTGTTGGGTTTGAATAATTATTTATCTTAAACTCCCATGCCGACTCTAGTTCTTCATCAAAATCCCATCATAAGGGGGAAAATCCTAAAACTTCCAGCCTCGAAAAGCATCAGCAATCGAGCGCTAATTCTCAATGCGTTATCAGGAGGCTTGTCAACCATTACCAATCTGGCCACGGCAAGAGACACACAATTGATGAAGGACTTATTAAAAAAAGAGGATAAGGTAATTGACGCAATGGATGCCGGTACTACCATGCGGTTTCTAACTGCCTATCTGGCCTTAACCGGGCAGCAGAAAACCCTGACAGGCACAGTCAGAATGAAGGAAAGGCCAATTGGTATATTGGTAGAGGCATTAAAAAGGATTGGGGCAGAGATTAAGTACTTGGAAAAAGAGGGATTCCCTCCTTTGGAATTGTGTGGATTTAAAGAGCAGCAGGCTGGCGTGGTTAGGCTTTCCGGAAATGTGAGCAGTCAATACATCTCCGCCTTGATGATGGTGGCGCCCGTTTTACCCGATGGATTGGTTATTCAAATGGATGGAAAGGTGGGAAGCTGGCCGTATATCGAGATGACTGCAGCTCTTATGTCCCAGTTTGGAGCGCAATATTTTATGAAAAACGACCAAATAGTCATTTTGCCATCTGCTTACCATCCAACAAGCATCCGCATAGAGCCTGACTGGTCAGCCCTAAGCTATTGGTTTGCCATGGTGGCCCTGGCCGAACAAGCTGAGGTTGTCCTTAGTGGTGTTTCACCACACTCCATTCAGGGTGATAAAGTGATAGCAGATATTATGGAGAAGTTGGGCGTGAATACCAGCTTTGAGAATGGAGACTTGAAGCTCACTAAAACTGAACAGGCGGTAAATGAAATTAGCTGGAATTTCACTGATTGTCCGGATCTGGCTCAAACGGTAATACCTGTTTGTGCTTTAAAAAATGTGACAGGAATATTCACCGGACTTGAAAGCCTGTATATCAAAGAGACAGACAGGGTTGCCGCCTTGCAAAATGAATTAGGAAAAGTCAGTGCCAAATTGGAAGAAAGAACTAAAGGAGTATTTGTGTTAACACCCGGTAGGTCAACCAAGGACGCCATCAAAATTAATACTTACCACGACCACCGGATGGCCATGGGCTTTGCACCCTGGGCCACTATAATGGAGCTTGAAATTGAAGATCCCAATGTAGTAAATAAATCCTATCCAGAATTTTGGACAGATTTGAAGCTTGTCGGTTTTCAACATGTGATATGAGTAGAGATTTTTTATGCCAGGCTACCGAATTCCGACAAACCCTTCCGCAGCTTTGAAAAGCTTTTTTGAATCATACCCGATCCCATTTTTAAAAATGGTTTGAGAAGACCTTATCGCTGAAATATCTTTACTGATATCCTGATCAAGAATAACCAGATCGGCAAGCTTGGATGCCTGAATCGTGCCTATTGAGGATTCCAAATCTAGATACCTGGCACCATGTAATGTGCAAATCTTTATTGCCTCGGGAACACTGAATCCCATTTCAACAAAAAGCTCAAGCAAACGCATGTTTGCATAACCTGCTACTATCCTGCCATCATAAGTTGGGTCGGTGCCAGCTACCAGCAATCCTCCCGCATCGTAAAATGCCTTCTCCCAAACCTTATTTTTATTAAAACTATGGTAATCAAGTGAATCTTTACCTTGCTTACCCGCCCATCTTTTATAAACTTTCTCTTTGGCATAGGGAAACAAGGCATCAATTCCATCTCCAGGCACTACCTCGCGGCCGGTATAAGGTTCAAAAACGTTGATGGTGGAAGTGAGTGCAACTTTCTTTTTGACCAAGTATTCAATCAATTCCTTCATTTCCTTTGAATCTACCTTCAAACTTAAAAGTGACTGTTGCATTTTGAAAGGATTACATTCATCTGGATTTTTATCCTTTTGAAAATCACTGCTTGAATAAAAGCCGTGTTCAATATCATCAATACCAATATCCGCAGCTTCTTTGTAAGTGATGGAACACAAATGACCGGTAACCTTATATCCTCGTTCATGAGCTGTATTCACGATGGCCCTCAAATCTTCCCTGGTAATGAAATTATATACCTTGAAAGAAGTCACTCCCATATCAGCGTAGAAGTTGACAGCATTTACAGCTTGTGCTGAATTTTCTATAGTTGCCAACTCCAGCAAACCGGTTCCCGCCCGATCTAGATGTGGACTAGTAACATCAATTTTTGGTCCTGGAATTGCACCTCTTTCTATTGCCCTTTTAATATTCACATCCGCCTGCGGCATAATGCTTCCAGCGGTACGCATGGTAGTAACACCACCTGCCAGGTAAAGCTTTGGAAAGGAGTAACTCATTTGATCCACTCCGTATTGAGATTCAGGCGTGGTCTTCGGATAAAATAGATGCTCATGTAGCATCACCATTCCAGGTATTGCACTTTTACCTTGCAAATTGATTGCAGTAGCTCCTTTTGGAACCAGCAGGTCTTCACCTACTTTAGAAATCATATTATTTTCAATGATGATGTCCTGATTGGTCATTGCCGGGCCTCCCGTGCCATCAACAATGGTCAAATTTTGCAATACGTAAGTACCTCTCGGATAGCTAACAAAAGCTTTTGTTTCATTTGACAAACTCACTTGGGAGAACGCAGACGTGCCTAATGAAATCAGCAAAATGGAGACAATTATTTTGTGCATAGCCAATCTTTGATTTAGTAATAAATTAAATTTTACTTTAGTCGGTATCAAAAAGAAAAAAGGTTCCATAATCTAGAGGACTCTATTCAATTTTTCCGCTTTATTTAATGTACCGATAATCCGTATCTGGTTTCAGATTCAGAAGCACTTCATGAATAAGTCTAATTACATTTTCCACATCGTCCTTGTGCACTGTCTCAACGGTGGTGTGCATGTATTTTAAAGGCAACGAAATCAGAGCTGAAGCTACACCCTCTGCCGAGTAGGCAAATGAATCGGTGTCCGTACCTGTTGATCTGGAGACAGCCTGTCGTTGAAATGGAATTTTTCTCTTTTCCGCTGTCTTGATGATCGCCTTCAATACATTGTTTTGAACGGCCGGACCATAGCAAAGCACAGGACCACCACCGCATTTCTGATCCCCACTTTCTTTTTTGCTGTACATGGGCGAGCCGGTATCGTGTGTTACGTCTGTGCAAATGGCCAGATCAGGTTTTAATCTTCTGGAAATCATTTCAGCACCACGCAAACCTATTTCCTCTTGCACTGAGTTAACCACATAAACACAGAAGGGCAGTTTTTTTTTGTTTTCACTCAGCCTGCGCGCTACTTCGGCAATCATAAAGCCACCCATTCGATTGTCAAGGGCACGACCTACCAAATAGTTTTTATTCATCTCCATGAGTTCATCCTCAAAAGTGATAACGCAACCCACATGCACGCCCAACTTCTCCACTTCCTTTTTAGATTCACATCCAATGTCGATGAAAATATTCTTTAATGAGGGCGCTTCCTCTTTAGCATTATCTCGCACATGAATGGCCGGCCAACCAAATACACCTTTTACAATTCCTTTTTCCGTATGGATGTTCACCCGCATCGATGGCGCAATCTGATGATCCGATCCACCATTTCTCCTCACATAGATGTATCCTTCAGGAGTGATATAATTCACAAACCATGAAATCTCATCGGCGTGTGCTTCAATCACCACCTTGTACTTTCCTTTGGGATTGATTACCCCTACTGCAGTTCCGTAAACGTCCACCATATATTCATCGGTGTATGGCTTAATGTAGTTAAGCCAAATCTGTTGACCTGTATGTTCAAATCCTGTGGGTGATGCGTTATTTAAATAATCAAATAAAAATTTTTTGCTCTTACTGTCCATAATACTTTTTTAATTAATCTTTTTAGTTTGATGGTTTAATGTTGCTCCTATGAATTGCCTCTGTCACTAAGCCACTTCGTTTTATCTACAACGGAATATTTCCGTGCTTCTTCTTAGGCAATTTAGCCACTTTATTTTCTAACATTTTAAATGCGCTGATTAACTTTTCGCGAGTTTGATCCGGATAAATCACCTCGTCAATATATCCCCGGTGCGCTGCCCGATAAGGATTGGCAAACTTCCGCGTGTATTCATCCACTTTCTCATTGAGCTTGGCTTCGGGATCACTGGCTTCAGCAATCTCTCGTTTGAATATTATTTCAGATGCCCCTTTGGCCCCCATTACCGCAATCTCTGCCGTAGGCCATGCGTAGTTTAAATCGGCACCAATGTGTTTGGAGTTCATCACATCATAGGCACCACCATATGCTTTGCGTGTAATTACGGTAACCCGAGGCACAGTAGCCTCCGAAAAAGCATAAAGTAATTTAGCGCCATTGGTAATAATAGCATTCCATTCCTGATCTGTTCCAGGTAAGAATCCAGGAACATCCTCCAACACCAGCAGCGGGATATTAAAGCAATCACAGAACCTTACAAACCGGGCACCTTTCACGCTGGCGTTAATATCCAATACTCCTGCAAGAGAGGCTGGCTGATTGCCTATAATGCCAATACTTCTGCCGGCTATTCGCGCGAAGCCTACAACGATATTCTCTGCAAAATTTTTATGTGTCTCAAAAAAACTTCCAGGATCTACAATGCCATCAATTACCTCCCTCATATCGTAGGGATGATTGGGGTTATCCGGGATGATGCTGTTTAGCTGCTCTCTCACTTCGTCTGCAGGCGCATACTCAACACGGGGTGCCTCATCTTCACAGTTTTGCGGAATGTAACTAAGCAGTTGTTTAATCTGATTGATGCATTCCACTTCATTAGCTGAAGCAAAATGGGTAACTCCGCTTTTCATGCTGTGCGCAGTTGCGCCACCCAATTCTTCTGCCGTCACGTTTTCGTGAGTAACCGTCTTCACCACGTTAGGTCCGGTCACAAACATGAACGAGGTGTTTTCTACCATAAAGATAAAATCCGTCATGGCAGGAGAATAAACAGCGCCTCCTGCGCATGGTCCCATGATAGCTGAAATCTGAGGGATAACACCAGAAGCCATGACGTTGCGATAAAAAATATCCGCATAGCCACCCAATGAAACGACCCCTTCTTGTATTCGTGCACCGCCTGAATCGTTAAGTCCAATTAAAGGAGCTCCATTTTGCATGGCCAGCTCCATCACTTTCACAATTTTCTCAGCATGTGTTTCAGAAAGGGATCCTCCGAACACGGTGAAGTCTTGCGAAAAGACAAACACCAAACGGCCATTGACAAAGCCGTATCCGGTCACTACTCCATCACCGAGATAGTATTCTTTGTCTAATCCAAAATCCTTGGAGCGATGCATAACAAATTTACCCATCTCCTGAAAAGATCCCTCATCCAACAGCAGGCTCACTCGCTCTCGGGCAGTAAGCTTATTCCTCTTGTGCTGTTGTTCAATTCTTTTTTCACCACCCCCAAGGAGTGCTTCTTCATTTTTTCGGTTTAGCTCAGCAAACTTTTTTTGCAGTACCTCAGAATCAATTTTACGCTTAGCCATCTATTTTTATAACTTCTAATACAACTTGATTTCCTTCGAAATATAGGCAAATCACTCTCCTCTCGCTTGTAATCGCATAAAATAATGACTTAAAAGAGGTGCCTGTGAATTGAATTGTATATTTGGCCCCTCGTATGGATAGCCGAATTGCCATTATTGATTTAGGAACCAACACATTCCACCTGTTGATCGTTGATTTGAATAAGTCAGGCCACCGATTTGTTTATCGAGAAAGGGAGTCAGTGAAGATTGGAAAACTTGGTATCAATCAGGACATTATTACAGAGGATGCCTTGAAGCGTGCACTCAAGACCTTATCAAGTTTCAAGAAGTCCATTGATGAAATGAAGGTTGAAAAGGTATATGCCTTTGGCACCAGTGCTTTGCGCAACGCCAAGAATTGTCAGGACGTGGTGGATAGAATAAAAAGTGAAGACGGGTTTAATGTGAAAGTGATTTCCGGAGAAGAGGAAGCCAGGTTGATTTATTTAGGAGTAAAGACAGCAATGAAGTTGGGTGATGAGAAGTGTCTGATCATCGATATTGGGGGTGGCAGCGTTGAGTTTATCATCGGTAATGATTCGGCCATATTTTGGAAGCAAAGTTTTGAAATTGGAGCGCAGCGTTTGTTGGAGGAGTTTCACAAAAATGATCCCATCAAGCCAGCAGAGATAAAAGCATTGAACGAACATTTTGATCTGATGCTTCCCTGTCTTTTTGAAGCTTTACAAACCCACCAGCCAACTACGCTGGTCGGCTCGTCAGGTACTTTTGATACGTTGAGCGATATCTATTGTATCAAGCATGGCATACCGAAAGATAATGACTCCCCCCAAACACCTCTTTCGTTTGATGGCTTCCATGAAATTTATGAGGAGTTGGTGGTTAAAAATCGGGCTGATCGCATGAACATACCCGGAATGATAGAGCTGAGGGTAGACATGATTGTGGTGGCCTGCGCCTTAATAGACTATCTGTTATCTAAATTTTCTTTCAACCATATCCGCGTTTCGAGTTATGCCCTAAAAGAAGGTGTGCTTGCAGATATTATGGAAGCCAGCCAAGATAGCTGACTGCCATTAATCAGTATCAAAGTCCGGATATTTGTTTGTCCTTCGGATATTTTATCTCATACCGATAGATCACTTTCTTAGATTCATTGGGTTGAATTGTCAATTGCCATGTCAACTTTCCGGTTACCGCATTGAACTTCGCCCCACCATTGTCTATAGGTGATACTTCAATCTGACTATTTCTGGTTACAGGTAATTGATCCTCAACGGTGATTGTGATTGGTTCTGATTTTGAATTGCGCACTGTTATTTGCCAACTGTGCTCCTCCCTTTGGTTAGAACCGATCAACCTTTTGCTGGTAAGGTCTTTAAGTTCTTCACGCTTAACCACTATACGTTTGTCTCTGCCCAACGAAACGGACAGGGTATCTTTGATGGAATTAGGATCAATAAATGTTTTACCTACATATGTTCCTTCAAAAAAGATATTGGCTTCACCAGGCAATAAATTGTACGCCTCCCAGCCTGTAGCTTTGGCAATGAGGAAAGCATCATTGTCAAGTTTAGGTACCACCGAATAATCATAATCTGATTTTATTTCATGTTTGCTGATATCTACTGTGGTTGGTTTGGCTGAAGAAGTAACCGTATACGGCAATGCAATTTTAAATTCTGTGTTTAGCGATGTTTGCACCGTACTTACGTAATCCGATAAAGATAATGCCGGAGCCTCATCAGCCACTTCCATCTCCATCTTTTCAGACATGGCAGCAGGCATCGCTGATCTGGCCGCAGCCCCCCTGCCTCGATCATTTTTATAGACAATTGGATTATAGAAATCCAAATACCAGGGAGCCAGTTGTGGCATCAGCCCACTTTGATTTGGATTGGCAGTGGAAAGGGTAAGTTTCACATTGTTCCAATCTTCACCCGTGCGCTGCAATACGTTGGCTTTATAATTTAATTGAATTGGACCTTTTGTGTTGATAGCCCGAAGATCGTAGATCGGACTCCAGTTGGCATTATACACGATGTAGTTGATTTCAAAAGTTGCGGATGTCGCATTATTGGCGGACACGCTAATCACTATTTCACTTGTATTGCGACTATATAATTCATTTTCTGAATTGATTTGTTTTTGAAGTCTTTGTATATGTTCTGTAATGACTTTTAATTTTTCATCCTGCTTCATCCTAGAACTGACTATCTCTCCTAACCTTGATCTAAAAAAATCTGCCATTGCCTTGAGTTCGGCTACCGTCAGGTTTTGATTGGCACCACCTATCTTCTGGTTGCTCAATAGCATTTGCTCTTCCTTATTAAGGATCTCTTTATGGCTTTGCTCCAGGCCCAATTGCTTTTGATAACCCGACAAGGAATCTTTCAGTGTTTTCAGTTTTGGAGGAACATTAAATTCAGTCAGGTAGTTCTGACGATGACTTATTCCTAAAATGGTAAGATTTCCATTGCCCGATACCTGAATGCTGGATGGGTCCAATTGTGAAGTGAGTCCCGAAAGAACCAATTCCATTTTGCCCGCTTCAAGCCTTGTCGTCATTTCACGGGTTACCTGCGCCTTATTCAGAAAGACGGTTACATCCGTAATTTTAGAATCAACCACTTTTTCTGTCTGACCGAAAGCCGTAAGGCTGCCAAATACCAGCATAACTAATAAACTACTATTTCTCATATCTTCTCATGTTTGTCTTTATGATGCACTTGCCTACCAATTTCCATAATTCGAACGAAAATTGTCTAAATACGTTGGAATTTGGTCTCAAAAAATCACTTTTGCCATATGGATAAAATATTCACTGAGGCACAATTAAGGGAATTCGCAATCAATGTATTCAAGAAAATGCAATGCAGCGATAAAGATGCTGTACTTGCCGCTAATGTGCTATTGCAAGCTGATTTACGAGGTGTAGATTCTCATGGTGTTGCCAGGTTAAGTGGATATGTAAGACTATGGGAGGCTGGACGAATAAACGCCAAGCCTTCGATAAAAACCATTCATGAAACACCCAGTACGGCAGTGGTTGATGGAGATAAAGGGTTAGGCCTGGTGGTGGCCCCTGCCGCCATGCACATTGCCATAGCAAAGGCGAAACAATGTGGCACCGGATGGGTGGCCGTAAAGAATTCTAATCATTTTGGCATTGCAGGTTATCACTCCATGATGGCGCTTGAACACGATATGATTGGTTTGTCGATGACTAATGCCAGCCCTTTGGTGGCCCCCACTTTTTCAACTGAAAGGTTATTGGGTACCAACCCAATCTGTGTGGCCATACCCGCAGGAGAGCAACCTCCATTTGTGGCAGACTTTGCCACTACCACCGCTGCCAATGGCAAGCTGGAAATACTACAGCGCAAAGATCAGGAGGCTCCCCTTGGTTGGGTGCAAGACAAAGATGGTTTGAGCACTGCCAATGCCCATGGCGTGAAAGAAGGAGGTGCGTTAATTCCTTTGGGCAGCGATCGCGAACATGGAAGCCATAAAGGATATAGTTTGGGCGCCTGGGTTGATATTTTCTCCGGTGTACTGTCTGGCGCCAACTACGGACCATGGGTGCCTCCCTTTGTAAGTTTTCTGGCACCCGTGTCTGATCCTGTAGGTGAGGGCATCGGTCATTTTGTAGGTGCGATGCGTGTGGATGCCTTTCGGCCCAAGGAAGACTTCGTGAAACACATGGACAACTGGATAGCCCGATTCAGAAATGCAAAAACGGTGAAAGGTCAGGAGCGCGTTGTCATTCCAGGCGATCCGGAGCGGGAGCAAGAAGCCCTTCGCGCCAAAAATGGTATACCTCTAAACGAAAAGGTCTTGGCTGATCTAAAGGAAGTAGCCGATAAATTAAAAGTATCTTTTTAGAGAGAAAACCAAACGCGTAAAACCCAGGGAGATGCAAAGGCGCGCTCAGAGTTGTTATAGATCAAATCATACAGCGCCATTACATTAATAGCACTGCGTTTTCCAATAGGTTGGGAATAGCCGAGTCCGGCCAGCAGGCGATCAAAATTTTTCCTTTCTGTGTTTCCAAACACAGGTGTATTCAATACACTGTACTCAGTATAAGCGAATAGTTGACCAAAGTTATATCTCATGAAAGGACTGACACCATATTGATCAAAGGTGGTGTTAAAGTCTGGATAGGAATAATGCTGCCACTGAAGACCAAGGCCTGCTGAAAACTGTTGTGTTATCATGTAGCCGGCTATTGGATTTAAACCAACATACCAATACCTGTTACCAAATGAATCGCTCCCTCCGTTTAATCCGAAACCACCTCCAAAGTACATGCGCTCCTTGAGCGACCAGCCCGCTCTTTCATCAACTGGAATTTGCGCAAAGGCTGCTGCTGAAATCCAAAGTACGAGCAGAGTAATTAATCCGGATCGATTCATGGCTATTCTTTTACCTGGATAATGAACACATCTTCCGTTTCCTTTTTCATCAGGTACTTTTCGCGAGCAAACTTCTCCAGTAGTTCTTTGTTGGTCATTAGCTCGGAACGGTCTTTCTCTACCTCGATTATTTTCGCATCGTAGTAGGCCTTTTCATTCTCCAGGGCACTAAGTTTGGCTCCCAACTGATAGCGTGAAATCAGGTCATTGGAATCAATAAAAATCATCCAAACCAAAAAGGAAAAGCCCGTTATGAAATAGAAATTCCTAAAAATGGGCGGTAACTTCTTGAACATAGTCTAAAAAATGGTTTCACGAAGATAGGGAATTCAGTGCAAATTCACACAATCCCCGGCAGGAGGTAAAAAAAAGTGGTTCAGAGCCTGAACCACTTTTCTTCACGCAACACCTCATGACGACCGTTTACTTTGTCGAGCAGGACCATCTTCATCTGACCTTCACCTTGAAACCAAAGTTGAAATGGGCTCTCAGATCTGGTCACTGGGTCAACGTAGATTCCAGTGCTCCTCTGGCCAAACGATTTCATCATCAATCCTCTTATCAAATTGAATCCAAGGATTTGTGATTGCTGGATTTCATTTACCCAGATGATATTTCCCTGAAATACAGAGTCAATATCGTGGAAGAGAATTCGAATAGAATTGGATTCGTTGATCCACATTCCTTCAAGCTTAGTCTTCATCCGAGCCGATGAGTTCATCAGCATTACCACTACCGCTGTTACGCCTACTACTAAGGCAAACGCAGCCACCATAAACAAGACTTGATATATTGTTTTCATCGTTTAAATTGCCACTGCAATTATTTTATAAAGGGTTTATTAGTTTCCACTCTTCTTTTTTAACCAAATATTCATGTTCCATAAACCGGACTTTCAATCGGTCGTTTCCTTTTAGTTTTATTTTTACATCAAATTCTTCCATGGTGTAAGGGTCGATGTACTTGCCTTTACTCCAGCTCCAAACCGAATTCAGTTTTACGTTATCAACTACCATTTTACCAATCACAATTTTTTCATTGTCATCTCTGATTTGAGCTGACACCACATGGCCATGCAAATACGTATGATCCGCATGGATCATAATCTGCAGCGTATCTGATTGATTGGCCCAAATGCCCGAAAGCTTCCAGCTCAAACTGCCCGGTGTGCCTGGCACTCCCAACACCGCGATAAAGGCC
>DATCZR010000011.1:0-13557 GCA_036525835.1 Cyclobacteriaceae bacterium | reverse complement strand
CCCACTGATCAGAACGGTTGTCTTTCTGACGGTAGGAAATGAAAATATCATACTCGTAATCCGAGAGGAGTGAAGCCATTATCAAATTTAAAAATAATACTTATTAGAAGGGAAAAGCAATTCATAAAACCACCATTATTTAATCGTTGTCATCCAATGCACATAATGCCAAAGCATCATCAAGTGATAAGTCACATTTCTTCCTGACCGCCCCGTCATGGAGTTACAAGGCGTGAGCTTGAATAGAGTCATGAAGATATCGCGTTGCCTGTTGCAGGTTTTGTAGAATTGCTTTTTAATGATAGAGTCCTAGGCAATAGCCTAAGACTCTAAAGAATTGCGTTAATTTTTTAATTGTTTTTTGTGAGGGCCTCTAAACTGTTCCTTGCCGAAGTGGCAAAGGGGAATTTATTCACCGCTTTTTTATAATACTCAATGGCAGTAGCAGTGTCGCCAGCAATCAAATAAAATTCTGCTCTTGAATCCAAAGGATTGTATCCTTCAGGATATAATTCCATGTATTTTTCTATCTCGTTTGCTCCACCCATAATATCTCCTTGATAACTCATGATGTAACCTCTGATATTATGAATGTGGCCCGTGTTCATTTTTAGCTCACTTAAACGGGCTTCCAATTTATCAAGTTCTTGAAGTACTTCAGTCGTATCTGATCTCGATGTGGCATATCTGAAATGAATAAAAGGACCATCAGATATTTCATGCATTTTAGCCCAAACAGCAGCTCGTTTTTCTCTCGCAGTTGAGTCCCATTCTATATCGAGCAACGACACAAAAAGTCTGGATGTTTCATTCTTGCCTTCAACGTATTTCTTTGCCATCATTTTATGATAATCTCTTTTCTCTCCTCGACTGAGCATGGCAAGTGCTGTATGGCAAGCGAATAGACTTGAGTCAAGCTTAACCGCTTCATCGAAAATTACATAGGCTTTTTCCCGCTCAACATTCTCCAAATACCCAATTCCTTTCATGGCAAGGTAGTTGGCGATGTCATTGCTGCCGGTCCAGGCAATGCCATCGTGAAAGGGTGATTTTACCTTTTCCTTCTGGCATGCTGAAAACAGCACGCTCAGAAAGATAATTGAAATAATGGTTTTCATGGTTTTAAGTGCGTTTAGGTTTATTGATAAGTTATCTTGAAGATACATGAATAAGTTATATGACGCATAAAGAAAGGATGGAATTTCATTAGCCATGTTTGCATACAGTAATTAGGGAAACAAACAAAATATTGGGATCGGTAGGTGAGATGACAAAATACACAATTCCATATCTGGCGTATGCCTTCAGGAAGCCACTGAATTGTGCGGTGGTAGTGGATGGCGACCAAGCTGAGGTGTGGCCAGGTAATCAAATCCACGACTTTCGTCGGGAATGGGCACCTTGTGTCCCCACTTTCCTCTTCCAACCCTAATTTATTTTCGTCAAGTGCTGCTTTCAATTGAGAAATTACGGCAGACCGGTAGAAATCATTCTTCATGTCCTCCTCTCGTGTATACACCAGCTGCTATGCTTTCTTTTCTGTGTCATTCATGGATGAGTGCGCAACCCTCACATTATTGAAAGTCAAATGCAGAGTGAAATAGTCTATGGATTAACTGCTGCACTCTACAGCGAGATTATGGTGAACGAGGGAAAAATTGTTTAAAGCAATTTACCGAAATACAAAATGATGATGATGAAAACCATGCCCCATATTGAAGCGCATATCATGGATAGTGACGAGCGACCTGATGGTGTAAGGGAACCGCGCAAACCTCCCATTGCACCGGCATTGACCAATGCGATATACGCAACTTTGCAAGATTGATCCGGTCGTTGCCGTTGAGTAATTTGGGGTATCAGTTTGTGTGATTACTTGCCGATTTAGGTTCACGTAAAAAGAGCGCAAAGCTATAATCGCAAAGTACACGAAGAGAGTTCTCATCTTTGGCTCTTGTTAACGTCGACCGAATTTGACGCCACTACAGATGTGATATGAATATCAGGGCTAATAAAATAAAATACCCGCAGCAATGCCGTGGGTATTTTTTCTTGAAAGTTGAAAGCAACTATTCAATTCTGCGATAAGTGGTTGTGGTTGTGCCATCTCCGCCAAACGTTTTGGAATTGGTAACCAGCTGGTCACCTTCCAAGCTAAACTTCCTTGCCACCTTGGGCCAGTCGTTCATGAAGTTAGGCGACTTGGCAATGATGGCATTATAGTAAATAGAGTCGCCCCGGATTTCATATTCTCCGGAATTGGAAGTTAATCCGTTGTAAGCATCCTTTATGTTTTCATCCGAGACATCCTCTCCGTCAGCTCTGTCTGGCCATGAGGCGCGCTCCCTCCAGGCAATCTCTATACTGTAGTGATTATCTGTGTACATAATAAGACTTCGATAAGGTTTTCGTGACCAAGAACTGTCGGAAGTGGTAACGTCTTCTTGCACGATTTCCCAGGCACCTTCAAGTGGACTTTCTTCATCGTCATTCTCTTCTGCTTCTGATTGTGACGGCTGACAGCTGAACATCATAGCTGCAACAGCCAGAAATAATAATTTTAATTTCATCTACGGATGGGTTAGGTTAGAAATAAAGAAATGAGCTAAGCGAATAATGAACTTACACAAAATAACCAGGAATTTCAAAGGTTTTTATATGATACTATCTGGTTATCCATTATTTCAACAATTAGGTAACATTAAGTATAAGAATAGACAAATGATAGCCATCGATTGGAAGAAAGAAATCAAACCGCTTATCAAGAAATACAAAGGTAAACAGCACCCTTTAGATCATCATCACATCCCCTATGAGTTGTTGGTAATGGTAGTTTTGTCTGCTCAGGATTCGGATCGCAACATCAACAAAATTGCTCCTGAGTTATTTGAGGCATTTCCTGACATGCAGGCTTTGGCTAAAGCCGATTTTGATACCTTGTTTCTTTTTATATAAAAGGTGAGAAGTTCGCGAAAGAAAACAAACTGGCTCATCGAGAGAGCCAAGCAGATAAAGCAAGGAAAAAATATCCCAACTTCATTGGATGAATTAACAACTTTGCCTGGCATCGGCAGGAAATCGGCCAACGTGATCAAGCGCGAGATGGGAGTGAAGGCTGAAGGAATTATTGTTGATCTTCATGTCGTGCGCATGGCACCCAGAATCGGTTTTGCGGCTGGTACACATCCTAAGAAATTGGAGAAGCAAATGATGGAACTGTTTGACGCCAAATATTGGGATGAAGTGGGTATGGCTATTTCCTTTCTGGGTCGTGAAATATGCCGCCCTGGCAATCCCAAATGCCCAATGTGCGTAATGAGCAAAGTATGTGTTTATTGCAGGAATGCCAATAAGCAGGAGATCACTAATCGATTTTTTTTAAATTAATAGTGATTATTTGATTGGAAGTTTAGTGGCGATTAATTATTTACTTTGATTTGTTTATTTAAGTAAAAGTTTTATATTGAATACCTCAACAGTACAATTGAGCATTTAAACAGCAAAGGGCTTTCCCTCTATTACGTGGTAGAATTCTTTTCGGGCTATTCTTAGCAGTGAATGATATAGGTTGGAATCCCTTGATTAAATAAGGAGACAATTTCCTATTTATAACCAACCCTAAATTCCTATGAAAAAACTAATTGCTATGACTGCGCTGATGGCGTTTGCTGTCACCGTAAGTTTTGCTCAATCTGATTATCGTCAGATGGAGGCGGTCAACATGAGAGTCAAGCCGGACAAAGTTGACCTGTTTAAAAAAGGCATGGCTGCACACAATAAAAAGTATCACTCTGCTGATCCTTACAAGGCTGCGGTTAGGATGCAGATTACAGGTCCGAATGCCGGTAGTTACGTTTGGGTAATGGGCCCCACCACCTGGACGCAAATGGACGGTCGTCCTGGTAAAGGAGAACATGACACTGATTGGGAAAAAAATGTAGCCGCTTATTGCGATTACATTAGTCCCCCAGCTTACTGGCGTTGGGTAAAAGACGTAAGCTATGATGCTGCTCCTGGCAAGAATACTATGATGAGCCGTGCGCGTTTTAACGAAGTACGCCCGGGACAAATGGATCGTTTTGTTGAGTTGATGAAACGCGTGGCCGCAACCAACAAACATGTGAAAAGCTCGATGAGCTTCTCAGTGGCGATACGTCAAGATTGGGCAAGGGGAGTGAACGTAATAAGTTTTAGTGGCTTTGATAAATGGGCGCAATTAGAGGGCAATCCCAATTTTTCAAAGGGCTATGAAGAGTTATATGGAGAAGGATCCTGGGACCGTTTCCTGGAGGAGATTGACATGTGTGTCGATAGGTCGATGACTTACGAATCAATCAGTGAATTGTTGCCCGACTTGGGTGGCTGATTCAATTACAATACAAACCGGGAAATTTATTTCCCGGTTTTTTATTAAACGAACACCTAACCAGCTAACCAAATTAAATTTTATGAAAAGAATTATTTCTGCTATTGTAGCGATTGTATGCCTGAGCTCGATGAGCTTAATGGCACAAAGTGTGATGTTCATGGATCAAATCCTTAATCCATTGCCTGGCCATGCCGTGGCATTGGAAGCCGGAGTGAAGGCACACAACGCCAAGTTCCATGCTTCAGGTGATGCAACTGCCAGGCTGTTTACGATTTTGACCGGACCACGCTCTGGACAGTATGCCTGGATACAAGGTCCGATGACTTACGCCACTTTGGATAAGCCGCTTTCTGCGGAACATGCCATGGATTGGGATAAAAATGTGGGTGCACATTGCAGTAACAATGGAGAATTAAGAATCATGAAACGTGATGAAGAGCGCACTTACAATCCTGCCAACGAAGTTATAGCCGATAATTACCTGGCAAGAATATTTTATGGGGTTACCAATCAAGGTCAAGCTCTTGAAGCGATTGGAATGATTAAGAAGGTTTATGAGGCAAACAAAATTGCCACTGCGCGAAGAGTTTACACGCGTGAATTCCGATCTCCGGATGGAGAAGCGATTGTATTGGTATATCCTTTCAAGAGTTTTACTGAATTAGAAAAACACAAAGGACTTCCTTTTGATGATCTGGCGAAAGAAATGGATAAGGCACTGGGTGCAGGATCTATAAAGAAATTTCAAGAGTTGATGCAAGGTTCAAATGCTGGCTGGTACGATGAGGTAAGAACTTTGGTGAAGTAATTAGCAGAATTGCTCTTTGTAAAAAAGCCTCTGGAATAAACTCCAGGGGCTTTTTTATAGAATTTCCTGGAATCGTGGATTTCGTCCTTTTTGAGTCGTGGAGAGTTAAGTTGGAAACTGTGGACGAAGAAGGTAGTCAGCTCACGATTAAGCTATATGTTGCCTGATATATTAATTAATCGGATTAGAAGATTACACTGATTAATTTAGGGTGTGGCAATAGCCCTTCCAAAAGCAAAGACAAACCGATATTTAAAACTTATATCGACATCAATAAAACCCATGATAAAGAAACCAATATTCACTTTTCTTTTTGCTCTTACAGTTCATGACAACGGTTCCGGCATCTCCGACCACATCAAAGACAAAATCTTTCAGCCTTTCTTTGCCACCAAACCAACCGGGCAAGGAACCGGATTAGGACTGAGTTTGAGTTATGATATTGTAAAGGCGCATGGGGGGAATTGAAAGTGGAGACGAATGAAGGGGAGGGGTCAACATTTTTTGTCCTATTACCAATAACCAAATTACCTGTATGAAATCAGTGATAATAGTATTCTTTTGGGTTGCGTTACCAGTCATAGCGAATGGACAAAATGAACAAAACTATCAGGACAGCCTGCTAAATGCATTGCGTAATGCTGCCAACGATACCATTCGATTGGATATTAATAGAAAGCTTGGATTATATCTTCAAAACAGCGAGGCTGAACCTGCGCTGATTTATCATCAGGCGCAGCAGGTTTTAGCCAAAAACCTTGATTTAAAACTTTGGGAAGCAGATGCCTATCAGCAGCTTGCTTTCTGTTATCGCGGATTAGATAATTTACCTGCGGCATATGAACATTATATGCAGGCATTAAAAATTGCCGAAGATCCTTCAAGTGCAAAAAACCAATGGGGATATTCAAACTTCTCATATTCCAAGAGCCCCGAGGAGGCGCGCCAATCTATTGTCGGAATGATACACTATGAACTGTCAGGCCTTTACTCCCGTACGAGGTTCAATAAAGAAGCATTGAATCAACTTTTCCAGGCTTTACGCATAGGGGAAGATTTGCAAAACCAGAAAATATTAAGTGTTACTACACGTGATATTGGGCATTTATATTTCCGGCTCGATCAACCGGATTCTGCCTTTCATTATTTTAAGAAATCATTGTTGTACTATAAGGATTCTCCCTACCAAAATAATTTAGGAACTCTATATATAATGATAGGTGACTATTATTTAGAGAAACAAGAATACGACTCAGCCATGCTGTATTTCCATAAAGGAATAGATACAAGTACAAAACCTAACACATTGATAAAAGCAAGTCTATCTCATCTGAGGTTAGGGGCATTATATAAATCAACAGGTCAGCTTGATTCTGCATTGGCACATACCTTCAAGGGAATAAAAATTGCTGAAACAATAAACGAAAATTTCAACAAGGCAGCGGGGTACTCGCAACTTGCGGCTATTTATACCTTACAAAATAACCATTCCCTGGCGTATGACTATTTAGATAAAGGCAAAGCATTGGCAGATAGTCTCAATGAGCTCTACATAACCAGGCTGATGCAATTTTTAAATATTGGCTTTGACCAAAAGATACGGTTGCAAGAACTGGAAATTGAAAGTGAGAAAACCAAAAGCAGTATAAGAATATACACGTTATTGGCCGGACTGGGTATTTTTTTATTGATTGCCTTTTTACTCTATCGTAACAATCGGCAAAAACAGCGAGCTAATAAAATATTAGAGTCCACCCTTACTAATTTAAAAGCCACGCAATCGCAATTAATCCAATCCGAAAAGATGGCTTCGCTCGGTGAACTCACCGCAGGCATTGCGCATGAAATTCAAAACCCATTGAACTTTGTAAACAATTTCAGTGAAGTCAATTCAGAAATGATTGACGAGGCCAATCAGGAGCTTGATAAGGGTAACATCAACGAAGTAAGAACAATCCTTAGTGACCTAAAAGAAAATCAGGGAAAGATCAACCATCACGGTAAGCGCGCAGATGGCATCGTAAAAGGAATGCTCCAGCATTCTCAAAAAAGTTCTGGCCAAAAAGAATTAACTGATATCAATGCTTTATGCGATGAATACCTACGCCTCTCCTATCATGGTCTGCGTGCTAAAGACAAATCTTTTAACGCTACATTGAAAACTGATTTTGATGAAACGATTGGTAACATCAATATTATTCCACAGGATATTGGGCGAGTGATTTTGAATTTGATCACCAATGCATTTTATGTAGTAAACGAGAAGAGCAAACAAAACATCGATGGCTATGAACCAACTGTAGAAGTAAGTACCAAGAAAGAAGGTGGCATAGTTTTGATTTCAGTAAAAGACAATGGCAACGGTATTCCTGAAAAAGTATTGGACAAAATCTTCCAACCTTTCTTTACCACCAAGCCTACCGGACAGGGAACGGGTCTTGGCTTATCCTTATCTTATGATATCGTGAAGGCGCATGGAGGAGAAATAAAAGTAAGCACAAAAGAAAACGAGGAAACAGAATTCATCATTCAATTACCAATTCAATAAACCAATGATAAAAAAACTATCGTTCACACTCCTGCTTGCGCTCACAGCAAGTATTTGTTTTGCCCAGAAAAACAAAATTCCGTTTGAAGCATACAACGTAGCCGAAGGTCTGCCGGAGGAATTTGTAAGAGGCCTCGTGCAGGATGACAAAGGTTTTATTTGGTTTGGTACGCAAAACGGCCTTGTTAAATATGACGGCTATCAATTTAAAGTGTATCGCCAAGCATCAGATAAAACGGATTCAACTGCTTTACAAATAAGAAACATAGGAGGAGGTTTATTTAAAGCCAGGGATGGTAAGATTTGGATTGGGAGCTTTGGCCGCATTGCTTCTTTTGATCCGCTCACGGAAAAATTCAGGAATTATTACCCAGTCAATAATGACAAAGCCTCAGACAGGGTTTTGAGCATACTGCTTTTTGAAGACGAGAAAGGAAATATATGGTTCAAAAATGGCTACCTCACAAACGGACAGAATGGAGAATTTACCACCATACGGCTTAACCCAACCACGGGTGAAATGAAACAGTATCTTCTTCAAGATATCAATTCAGGTAGTAGGTATTTCAAGGGTGGTACAGCTGAATCATCCGGAACTATCTGGCTGCTGGATGGCAGTAATAATCTTAATAAATTGAACCCGGAGATTGATGAATTTGAAATCATTATTCCTGCAGGCAAAGCTATGTCTGCATCATCTTCAGTTCCCGTTACTATTACCAACATGGCAAAAGGATCAGTTAATCGACTGATACTTTCAGCAGTACATGGTGTTTATATTTTCGATAGCAACCTTCAAAAAATTGTAAAAAGCTATGAACATAGTGCGACAAACCGTGAAGGACTACCTGATTCTGTAATCTATGCATTTGAAGATTCAAAGGGGCAATTTTGGGTATCGCATAGAGGTGGCAAACTTTCTATAATCGACCCAAATACCGATAATATCCAAAGCTTCAGCTATGGAACTGCTCCGCTCCCTTACCAAAAAAATATACGCAGCATAGAGGCTTTTCGGTTTTACGATCAAACGGATCAGGGCATTTGGTTCCAGGCATGGGGGCCAGGCTTTGGGGTAAAGTTATTTGTGCATTACCAATTTGACCCAAAAACTTTCAAAATCTACGATTACAATTTTAACCTAAGAGACAACCCTTTACTAAAGGATCGTATTCCATTTCTTTTCCTGAAAGACCGCACCGGTTTGCTATGGCTGGGCACACGACCCGGTTTATACAAACAAGCTCCCAAAAAACGGCAGATGGATCTTTATCGGCATCATGCCGATGAACCTGATGGACTCCCTTCAGACACCATTAATTATTTATTGGAAGACAGCAAAAAAAGATTGTGGATTGCCACCGCAAACGGATTGGCTTTGTACCAACCTGATCAGGAAAACTTTCGAATCTTCAGAAATGTAGCTTCGAATCAAGGCTCACTCAGCAACAACAATGTTACTTCCCTGACAGAAGACGCAGATGGAAAAATCTGGGTAGGCACTGCCAATGGATTGAATCAATGGCAGGAGTCAACCGGAATTTTCAAACGGTTTTTCTATAAGCCAGGGGAGACTAATACAATAACATTTGTTTTTCCTGATAATCAACAACGGCTCTGGACTTCGATACGGGACAAAGGGGTATTTATTTTGAATAAAAATACAGGTCAGGTACTTAAAAGTTTTATTCCCGAAGCAAAGAATCCGGCTTCCCTTACAAGTAGTCAAATTGACGTTTTTTACCAGGACTCAAGAGGATCAATCTGGCTTGGAGATTCCCGTGATAATCAATTTGGACTATACAAGTTAAACCTTGCAGAAGATGGTTTTACACATTATTTACGAGTAACTGGTGACAGTACTTCCATCAGCAGTAACGAAATGCGTTTTATTGCCGAAGATGGAAAGCAACGATTATGGATTGGAACGGACGGTGGTTTGAACTTATATAATCATGACGAAAATAAATTTAAGCAATTCACAGATGGTAAATTAGCTTCAGTGCAAGGTTTTAGTACAGATAAACGGGGAGAGCCATGGTTTGCCACGTACTCCGGCGGTGGCCTGGTATCCGTGGATGCAGAGAAAGGAATCATTACTGCCTATGACGAAACAAAAGGCTTATTGCATAATGATTTAGATCCCGGAGGATTAACCGGAATTATTGCCAAAGATGATTTCGGCCGGTTTTGGTTACCCTCACGAAGGGGCTTGTCGATTTTTGATCCCGAAACAAAAACATTCGAATCATACTTAGAAAAAGATGGCTTTCAAACTAATGTAGGCAGGTATCAGTCAATAAGGACGTTTAGTGGTGATATATGGATTGGGGGCAACCATGGTCTCAATCATATTGTTCCCGCAAACCTGCTAAAAAAAGACACCACACTTGCTTCCATCGTGATCACGCAGGTGGGCATCAATGATTCTCTTTATGCCAAACCGGATGGAATTATTTTTAAACAATCCGTAGCCTACACTGATGCTATTGAGTTGGAATACTGGCAAAAGGATCTGAGTATTGATTTTGTTGCCTTACATTTTCTCCGTTCTGAAGACAACCAGTACAGCTGGAAGCTAGAGAACTATGATAAGGATTGGTCGGCACCGTCCAAAGAAAGAAAAGCATCATACACTAACCTTTCACCGGGCAACTATATTTTCAGAGTTAAAGCTTCCAATGCTGATGGCATTTGGAATGAAGAAGGAATCGCACTTGCTATCACTATACTGCCGCCTTGGTGGCTCACCTGGTGGGCGTATGGATTTTATGGAATCTTTTTGATTGGTTTGATTTGGGGAATATCGAGAGCCAGGGCTAAAAAATTAGAGCTTGAGAATAAAGTACTGGAAAGCAAGGTCAACGAGCGAACCAAAGAACTAGAAGAATCAATTGAAGAATTAAAGGCAACCCAATCTCAACTCATCCAATCCGAAAAGATGGCCAGCCTGGGTGAACTCACCGCTGGCATCGCACATGAAATTCAGAACCCGTTAAACTTTGTCAACAACTTCTCTGAAGTTAATAAAGAATTAATAAGAGAGCTGAAATCAGAAATTAAAAAAGGAAACACCGAAGAAATAAACTCCATAGCCAACGACATTGAATCAAATGAAGATAAAATAATTCATCATGGCAAGCGGGCCGATAGCATAGTAAAAAACATGTTACAGCATTCCCGCATAAGTTCAGGTGAAAAAGAAGCAATGGATATCAATGCCCTGTGCGATGAATACCTCAACCTCTCCTATCATGGCCTCCGCGCAAAAGACAAATCGTTCAACGCCAAGTTTGAAACTAATTTTGACCCAACGCTTCCTAAAGCAAGTGTTGTTCCTCAGGATATTGGAAGAGTTATTTTGAATTTAATTAACAATGCATTTTATGCTGTGAATGAAAAAGCAAAGTTGCAAACTTCAGGCTATGAGCCCAAAGTAATTGTATCCACTAAACATATTGATGGTAAAATTCAGATCAGCGTTAGAGACAACGGAAACGGAATTCCAGAATCAATAAAAGAAAAAATCTTTCAACCATTCTTTACCACCAAACCTGCCGGGCAAGGAACCGGACTTGGCCTATCATTAAGTTATGATATTGTGAAGGCGCATGGTGGGGAAATAACAATAAACACTTCAGAAAATGAAGGAACTGAGTTTATCATTCAAATACCTATTGAAAAAAACGCATGATAAAAAAACTAACTAGTACAATCCTCTTTGCTCTCACAGCCAGTATCTGCTTTGCTCAGCCAAACAAAATTCCTTTTGAAGGTTACAATGTGGCCGAAGGTCTTCCGGAAGAATTTGTAAGAGGCCTCGTGCAGGATGACAAAGGTTTTATTTGGTTTGGTACACAAAGTGGCCTGGTTAAATATGACGGTTACCATTTCAATGTATATCATCAAACTTCTGATAAAACGGATTCAACCAGTTTGCACTTAAGAAACCTGGGCGGAGGTTTATTTAAAGCAAGAGATGGTAAGATTTGGATTGGAGAAGTTTCGGGCTATGGCCGCATTGCCTCTTTTGATCCACTTACGGAAAAATTCAGGAATTATTTTCGCCCAGACCCAGGCAATATTGACATAGCCGCACACAGGGTTATGAGTATACTGCTATTTGAGGACGAGAAAGGAAATATCTGGTTCAAAAATGGCTCCCTCACAACAGGACAGAATGGAGAGTTTACCACGATACGTCTTAACCCAACCACAGGTGAAATGAAACAGTATGCTCTTGCGGATATCAATTCAGGTTCTCTGTATTGGATTGGGGGTACAGTTGAATCATCTGGAACTATCTGGCTGCTGGATGGCAAAAATAATCTCAACAAATTGAACCAGGAGAATGACGAGTTTGAAATCATTATTCCTGCCGGAAAAACTTCCTCTACTGCCACTGCAGCTACTTTCAACAACATGAATAAAGGAGCAGATAATCGCTTGTTACTTTCAACAACGCACGGTGTTTATATTTTCGATAGCAACCTTCAAAAAATTGTAAAAACCTATGAGCACAGTGCAGCAAACCCAACCGGATTACCTGATTCTGTTGCCTATGCTATTGAAGATTCAAAAGGTCATTTTTGGGTATCGCATAGAGGTGGCAAACTTTCTATAATCGACCCAGATACCGATAATATCCAAATCTTCAGCTATGGAAACGAGCCACTTTCTTACCAAAAAAATGTAAAAAGCATTCAGCTTTTTCGCTTCCATCATCTAACAGACCAAGGCATCTGGTTCCAGGCATGGGGGCCTGGCTTTGGGGTAAAGTTTTTTGTGCATTATCAATTTGACACAAAGACTTTCAAAATTTATGATTATAATTTTAACCTAAGAGACAATCCTTTACCAAAGAATCGTTATCCATTTCTTTTCCTGAAAGACCGCACCGGTTTGCTATGGCTCGGCACCCGGCCTGGCCTATACAAACAGGCACCCAAAAAATGGCAGATGGATCTTTTTAGGTATGATGCTGATGAACCCAATGGACTCCCTTCAGACACTGTTAAGTATTTATTGGAAGACAGCAAAAAAAGATTGTGGATTGCCACCGCTAACGGGTTGGCTTTGTACCAACCTGATCAGGAAAATTTTCGAATCTTCAGGAATGTCGCTTCGAATCAAAGCTCACTCAGCAATAACAATGTTACTTCCCTGACAGAAGACGCAGATGGAAAAATATGGGTAGGCACAGCTAATGGGTTAAACCAATGGCAGGAATCAACCGGAACTTTCAAGCGGTTTTTTTATAAACCAGGGGAGACCAATACAGTTGCATTTGTTTTTCCTGATAACCAACAACGACTCTGGACTTCGATACGGGGCAAAGGTGTATTTGTTCTGGATAAAAATACCGGGAGGGTCATAAGAAGTTTTCTTCCGGATGCTAATAATCCAGGATCCCTTACCAGTAAACAGATTGATGTGTTTTACCAGGATTCCAAGGGAACGATTTGGTTGAGTGATGGCAGAGATAATCTATACAAGCTGAATCAGTATAGTGATGGGTTTACGCATTATATGCCCATACCGGGAGACAGTACTTCCATCAGCGACAATGACATTTTTTTTATTGCCGAAGATGGCAAGCACCGATTATGGATTGGTACAGACGATGGTTTGAACTTATATAACCATGACGAAAATAATTTTACTCAATTCAGAAATAATGAACTCATTTCAGTCCAAAATTTTATTACGGATAAGCAGGGGGAACCTTGGTTTGCCACCTACACCGGTGGAGGCCTGGTATCCGTGGATACTGAAAAAAGAATCATTACTTCCTATGACGAAACAAGAGGCTTATTGCAGAATGGCTTAAGC
>DATCZR010000010.1:0-5108 GCA_036525835.1 Cyclobacteriaceae bacterium | reverse complement strand
CTTACTACAAAGGCCGTCTCTAGTGTGACCAGATGAAACTCTTTATTAATTCTATTTAATATTTCCTGATCAATTAGTGATCGTAACTTTCCAAAAAAGAAGAGTTTGTAATTACTAAGGGTAAGTCCGAATACTAAAATCACAATAAGTGAAGAAAGATGGAAAATCTTACCAATGGCATATAGCAGGATTAAAACGGAAATAAGCAAGAATAGCCTCGCGTCTTCTTTGATTCGCTGAAAAAGTAATACCAAAAGATAACTTGCTAATATGGAAAGGCCTATTGTTAATGCAATATTGATGGAAACCTCAGAAATCAAATTGATCACATCGGTATTTTTATTATTGCCAATCACGAAATAGAAGAGCATGATTCCCAGAATGTCTGAAAATGTGCTTTCGTAGATCATGAACTCTTTTTTCTTGGGTGCCAGATGGGATACGCTGGGAATGATAATGGCGCTGCTCATGACTGACAATGGAATGGCATAAACCAGGGCTGTATAATAATCGTATTGTAGAAAATAGATGAATAGCCAGGTAATGGCTGCTGAAGATCCAATGAGACCTATAAGGGCGATAAAAAAAGATTTTATTATTAGCGGTCTTTTGTCTTTGGTAAGCTTGAGGTCAAGCGCTGCCTCTAATACGATCATAATAAGTCCAACTATGCCCAGCAACTGAAGCAAATCAAAAACATTATCGCTAATATTGATTTGTATCTCTTTGAGCATATATTGGAGTCCAACCCCAAGCATAATTAAAAGCAATACGCTCGGTATTTTGGTAAGTTTTGATACTAAGCTCAGCGCGTATGAGATCATCACAATGCTGCTAATGGCGATTATATCAAAATAAGTATTGCCTGAAATCATCTAACTTGTTTTAACTTTAAAAGTAGAGACTAAAACAATTTATGAAAGTCAATCAAAAATGGATAAAAAATGTGACTTTAATATTAAGTTAAGGTTTTAACCCGAATTTGATTTTAATAATTCATGTCAAAGGTAAATAAGTTTGGGACGTTTGGGGGAGTTTTTGTCCCTTCCATTCTCACCATTTTAGGTGTCATCATGTACCTGCGGCTACCGATGATCATTGGTGAGGCGGGACTATACATGACACTAGGGATTATTCTTCTTGCTCATGTTATTTCCGTAACTACAGGTCTGAGTGTTTCATCTATTGCTACAGATAAAAAGGTAGAAGCGGGAGGTACTTATTATATGATTTCCAGAAGCCTGGGATTGCCAATAGGTGGAACGCTGGGATTGGCGCTTTTCGTTGGACTTTCTTTCAGTGTTAGCCTTTATCTCATTGGATTTGCTGAAAGTTTTCTTGGTTATTGGGGCTTCGATGTGAACATAGACACGATCAGGATCGCTGGCACCATCATTCTGCTTATTGTAACTACCATCACGCTCATCAGCACATCATTGGCCATAAAGACACAGTACTTTATTATGGCTGCGATATTCTTGTCATTGTTATCTATTGTATTTGGCAGCCATGGATTTGCTCCTGAGGTTCCTAACCTCAATCCTCCTGCAGCAGGCTTTTCGTTTATGTTGCTTTTTGGAATATTTTTTCCAGCAGTGACCGGTTTCGAGGCAGGTGTTTCCATGTCTGGTGATTTAAAGGATCCGAAGAAGTCCATCCCTGGTGGAACCATTTCGGCTATCCTGGTTGGATTGGTAGTTTACATTGTGCTTGCGCTGTTCTTTGCTTTCACAGTTGATAAGGATATTCTCTCCAGTGATTCTCAGGTATTGCTTAAAATAGCAGCAGTGCCCGAACTGGTCATTGCTGGCATATGGGGTGCCACGCTTTCTTCTGCTTTGGGAAGTATTTTAGGTGCTCCACGCATTCTCCAGGCTACGGCTGTAGATGCAATCACACCTCGATTTTTCGCCAAGGGTATCGGCAAGTCAAATGAACCAAGGAATGCACTCATACTAACCTTTCTAATTGCAGAAGTAGGAATACTGATTGGAGAATTGGATGTCATCGCGCGCATTGTCTCTATCTTTTTCATTACCACCTATGGTTTTTTGAATTTAAGTTGTGCTTTTGAAACATGGACAAGCGCAGATTTTAGACCAAGCTTCAAAGCACCAATTTGGGTAAGCCTGCTTGGGTCAATTGCCTGCCTTTTGGTCATGATACAGCTCGATTTCATTGCCATGTTATCGGCTACGCTCATATTGGGCCTTCTGTATTTTTATTTGAAGCGCAAGGAACTCTCGTTGTCATCGGGTGATGCTTGGAGCGGGGTATGGGCATCTCTGGTGAAATCAGGTTTGCATAAACTCAATGTTGAAAGTTTAGAGTCCAGAAACTGGAGACCCAACTTAATGATGTTTGCCGGCTCGGAAGAGAGAAGACCTTATCTTACAGAGTTGGGGTTGGCCATTGCAGGAAAACTTGGATTGCTTTCATCATTCGAACTGGAAGAATCGAAAAGTGGAGGATTAATGAAGCTTTCTGAAGAAGAAAAACAGAATGGAGAGACTCTCGCCTTTTTCAAGCACCGCTTCCAGTGCGAGAATATTTTTAAAGCAATTGGAGAGATTAGCAGCCTCTATGGATTCTCGGGCATTGAACCCAACACCGTGTTAATGGGCTGGAGTGAGCGGCGAGAAAATAGAGCGGATTTTATAGAATTGATAGAGCGTTTTGAGAAAAAGAATTTGAACTCTCTTTTTCTCCATTTTAATCGAGTTAAGAAGTTTGGAGAATGTAAAACCATTGATGTTTGGTGGAGTGGCTGGGGACGAAACCTATCGCTTGCACTTAACCTGCTGCGACACATCACTTCGACACCACAATGGCAGAACGCAACCATCAGATTGCTGATCATTCAAAATCAACCAGGAGAAGTAGATCGCGTCTTTCAACAGGTCCAGAGAATTCTTGTTAATTATCGTATTGCCGTCACACTTAAGGTGCTCAATAATTATGCGGATCAAAACTCCAAGAATCATATTATCTCAACAGAGTCGAGCGCAACAGACCTAACCATCGTAGGGATACCAAATAATAGCTATGATGATTTGCAAACGACATATGATCAGATTTCTGATCTGGGTCATAAGATGGGAACTTGTCTTTTTATCAACGCAGCATCAAGTTTTGAGGAGTACAATGTGATTTCATATGACGATACAAGTACCATTACGGCAGATTCTCAAGAATGGATTTTGCCAGCCTTGGAAGTATCGAAGTATCCTGAAATAGCAACCGATGTAGCCAAGATAGACGAATATGGGCAGGTTGTATTGAAATTATTTATTGAAAAAACATTTAAAGGATATTACAGAGTTGATGAAAACTTCTACAAAGGCCTCAATGAATTAGTCGCAACCACTTCCAAATCCCTTTCCAAGGCGAGCAGCATAGATCAGCCCTACAAGCGTGGCGAAGCAATCACCAAGAGCCGTAGGCATTTTATAGAGAATGTAAGGGCATTGCTTATTAAGTATAAGGAAAATGACATAAAATTAAAAAAGGAGGTTATTAGTCATGGTGTTGATTGGTACCTGGAGCGGTTATCTGGTGACGTGAACAAGTTCCCTAAGCATCTTAGTGTTCAATATGACAGAACTGAGTTTGACATAGCGTCCAAAGACAGCTTTGCTACACGCTGGTTTAAAATTAGAAAGCGATTTACGCACCCCTTTTCAAAGGATTCAATCCCGGTAACGGTTAATTATCGCGAAGTAGCCAGCCATTTCCTGAGGGACAACCGATACCAGTTTTTAGCCATTCTGTTATCTGATTTTGAAAGAACCGAACAGGAAAGTCTGCGTCAAATTTCTGAGTTTATTTCATACTGCGAAATTAATTTCCAAAGGCAAGCCACCCAATCAAATAAGGATTCCCATGAGACAGATATGAATGATCTTTCGGCAAAAATGGTGAGTAGAATGGAGAAGCTAGTTGCTCATAATCTGAGTCTATATAAACTATATGAAGGAAGGATACTGTTAGAATTCAGGAAAAATCTTTCTCAACTGGCTCATTACCTGGAACGGATTATGGTAAATGATGAATTGGCCCGAAAGAAAAGATCAAAGTCATTCTACTCCAGACAGGCAGAAGAGTTGCGCGGATTTGCCGATAATTGGGAGGAAAACCACCAGCTTACTTTCAATACCGTTCTTTCCAATGTTCATCTGCTTGACTTTCTGGGCAAGCTTGAAAAAGAGTTGCAACGATTTAGGTTAAAACTAAATCAATGGATAGTTAAAGAAGGGACTGAACCGTTTGATCAGATAAATAAAATACTTAATAAAATAAAAGAAGGGCCCATTGAGAAAAGACAACCTATTATTCCAGCATGGAATGTGGATGGTAGTCGATTGCTTGATGAGTTTGAGTCAATGGGTGATCAGCTTATCTCTTATGCCAAAACGCTTCCCGCGGAAATTATCGTAGATAACAAAGAATCAGAAGGCCCTATCATCATTCCGTTAAGTTCTCTTGTTATTCACTTGCTGGAGATTAGATTGGCTGGCCCGTTCTACGATTATCTTGAAATGTTCCAGGAGAAATTTAAGCAATCGAGCTTGGTTATACAGGACCATGCCAACCTGGCTATTTTTAAGATTTATAATGCCGAAGCAGAAGACAATGCGAAGTCTACCACAGAGGTAATGAGTGCTGCCTTGTTCTCCATTGAAAATGAGCAGCGCAAAATGATTAAAAGCGCAGAAGAGTCAATTGAAAAATTAGCGCAGCTATTGACCGAGCTTAGAGATTCACTTCACATTAGTACACTTACGGCTAACATCGGTGAATTTTCGCAATTGATCAGACAACATAAAAGCAAGAAAATTACTTCCAAAGTTGGTTCATTAGTTTTAAGACTGAGAGAGGATGCACGCAAGCTTCTGGTTGGCATCCTGTATTCTCAAAGTAAAGGAGTATTGCTGGCTGAGCGTCTCACAGAGACAACCCAGGAGTCATTTTCAGAAGATATATTGAAACTGATGGATAATGTGACGCCTGATCCGGTGCTTATGCAGAAACTGCCACACTACTACGCTTCTTTGTTTAGTGGTAGATCCAGTATCAGTGATAATTTTTGGGTTAAACGACCGGTAGAG
>DATCZR010000009.1:0-6570 GCA_036525835.1 Cyclobacteriaceae bacterium | reverse complement strand
GGCTGTAATTCTTCCAGTAGGCACAGCAGGCACATCAGGAATTCCATCGAGCCCAGCTGTAAAGGCCATGTCAGACCCCGGCATGCCTACCGAGGGCACCAGATCCTTCAAGTCATTAGAACCAACAATGGTTTTCCTAAGGTATCCTTGTGAAACATTGAGCCCCTTCCCTATCAAAAAAAGATATTTCGGATTACCATTTTCCACCATATACTTCATAAACTCATAAATGGCCACAGCGGAGCTTTCTCCATAGTTAAATTGATTATACAACAGATCAACCGTAACCAATAAGGTATCGTACCCTCCTCCAACTGCAGACGCTCGGTAACCTCCATACGTTTTTACTGGGTCAGCATACCCCAAAGCTGGTTTCATTAACGCTTTATTAGAAATCATTATGTAGTCATGTGCGGATGGGTTTATCTGACGAAAACTAATTTTCTTAATGGTGGGTGTTGAAAAACTGTTCTTTACAAATAATTTCCTTGTAGTAGCCGTATTGGGTACAACTGCGCTCAGGTTAGACCCAGCTGGATTCGTACCAATGATTACAATATTATTGGTATCTGTGACATCCCAAATGGCCAGGCCCAATCCTGGATTGGTCAATTCGATATAAGATTTGTTGGATGGATTTTGCTGTAGCTCAAACCATTTGACCTCTGCTAACGACATGTCAAAACTCTGCGGATGCCTTATCTTAATATAGGAAATGCTTAGTCTATCACGGATACCTCCAACACCTAGCGCTTTTACACGCACCACTAATTGTCCACCTGCACTAATATCTGTCCAAAGAATGGGGAGACTTACTTTCTTAGTTTGGTAGTCAACAAAATTTTCTGTCAAAAGTAATCGCAATGAACCAGTCGATGGGCCAACATAAACTTCAGCTAAATGGGCGAGGGCGTCTCTACCCACTAACAACATTTCGAGCGATGGATCTCCGCCTGCAGATACTCCATTTGTAATATTGTTTATGGTGTTGTCTAACTGACCTGTACATCCCGAATTGCCAATACAAATAGTAGCGCCCGTCCAGCCTTCTCCTTCATCAAATTGGGTGTATTGCAATACCGCACTGACCGTGTTGCCGGTAGAATATTCATTAGCATAAACTACCAGGCTTTCGCTGATCTGATAGGTGTCTTTAGGAATACCCATTACATTGATCTCAGAAAAGCCGGTCATCCGTTTTCCCTGCGTCAGCCCCTGATCCCAGGTGAGGAAGTAGGCAGTCGTGTCGCTGTATAGATTGTAATAGGTGTGTGGCTGTAATTCAGGACTGATATAGAGCTTATTGTCGTTGACTCCATCATTCTTTTTTCCATAAAATTCTATGTAGTCTTCCGGATCAAACTTGGCATCGGCCTGACCTTGAACAAGGATGGCTTGCTCTACTCCCCGATGAAATAATTGAACTCTTCTCGGATCTACACTACCAACAGGGAATCCTGAATTTTGAAGATCCGTGTATGATAGCCGGAATGCTCCTTCACTGGCCACAGACACCTTGTAGTACGTCTTCCCAAAATCAATCCAGCTATTGGCATATTGTGCCTTTACAGTTCCAGATAGCGCAAAAAAGGAACAAATACCAAAAAAAATACGAAGTAGAAGTTCACGCATTAGCACAAAACCGATTCAACATCCAATCCAAACATGCCATAGGCGTCAAAAATAGATACATCCATCCAGTTAAATACAATCTGAAATCCAGAAGTAACATGAATTTGCCCTTCGCAAGATATCTTCTTTGAGTTGTCGAAAGACAGTCTAAGTACTCATTGATACAAATTATTTTATTCGATTTTAGCCTGAAAACGGCATAATTTAAAATAATTAGCAAGGTACTTGGCCATACATAGTACTTTTACGTATACCATTATATATTCACAAAAAACGGATGTATGAACCTGGAAAACACACAAGTTCAGATGAGAAAGGGGATATTGGAGTATTGCATCCTTCATATCATCTCTCGTGGCGAAGTATACGCCTCAGACATGATAGAGGAATTGACTGCGTCCAAGATGATTGTGGTGGAAGGCACCCTCTATCCTTTGCTCACGAGGCTTAAAAATGCTGGTTTGCTTGAATACAAATGGGTGGAGTCAAAGTCGGGCCCGCCTAGAAAATACTATACTTTAACCACCATGGGTAAAAAATTTCTAAAAGGACTTTCCGAGACTTGGGAAGACCTTGTACTTTCAGCGCAGAAGATAACTACTAATCATTCAAAGCAGCTTTAAATCATGAAAAAGAATATAAGCATAAATATTAGTGGAATCATCTTCCACATTGAGGAAGACGGTTATGAAATCCTACGTAAATACCTGGATTCAATCAACTCCTACTTCGCCTCTTTTGAAGATAATAGCGAGATACTTGCAGATATTGAAAGCCGCATTGCTGAACTTTTCCTCTCTAAATTAAGCGAGGGCAAGCAGGTGATCACCCGGGATGATGTAAACTCCCTGATCAGCACCATGGGAAGTGTTAGTGACTTCAAAGCTGCTGAAGAGCAAAGTAACGCGGGCGGAGAATTAGTTGGATCTGTTTCAGAAAGTAAAAGTTCATCAGGGCAAGGTTCAGCTTCCAAAAAATTATATCGCGATCAAAAAAGAAAAATTCTAGGTGGCGTTTGTGCCGGCCTGGCACATTATTTCAACATCGATCCGGTTTGGCCTCGTTTGCTATTCGCCTTACTTGTATTGGGTAGCTATGGTGGCCTAATACTAATCTATATCATTCTATGGATATTACTCCCGGCCTCGGGTGAACTCGAGGAAGAAGGGGATGTAAAAAAAATGTTTCGCGATTCCGAGAAAAAGGTAATTGGAGGAGTCGCCTCTGGAGTAGCCAGTTTCTTTGGAATTGATCTAACACTTGTCCGCATCCTCTTTGTAGTTTTTGCCATTGTCGGTGGTATTGGATTCCTGGTGTACATTATACTATGGATTGCACTACCAGAAGCTAAAACCATAACGGAAAAAATGCAGATGCAGGGGGAGCCTGTTACGCTTTCTGGTATTGAAAGCTCTATAAAAAAAGGTCTCAACGAAAAGGAAAGTGAAGAAGAAAGCTTGTTGGCAAAAATAATATTATTCCCTTTTAGGCTTATCGCAGCCGTATTAAATGCTATTGCCAAAGCGTTGGGTCCTTTGCTTTCAATGATCGTTGATATTCTACGCGTAGGTTTTGGAGTAGTAATGACCATGATTGGTATCATCTTCCTGGTAAGTCTTTTCTTTGCTGGAGGAATATTGCTGGGTATATTTTCAGTTGGATCCGGTCCATTTATGTGGTGGGATTTACACACGGCTGGGTTTGGTTTACCCTTGGAGGCAATAATAAATACCTTCCCAATTTGGGTAATGATGACCGCCTTTCTGCTTTCCATTATTCCAGCCATCTTCATTGCGCTTCTGGGTGTATCCGTAATTGCCAAGCGTATTGTTTTTAAACCTATTGTGGGCTGGAGTTTGTTCGTTATGTTTTTCATCTGCATTGCCATCTTGAGTTTCAAAATTCCACAGACGATTTATTCGTTCAGAGAAGAAGGATCGTATATCGAAGAAGTAACCTATCCGACAGAAGGAAAAACATTGGTTTTTAATATGCGAGAAGTTGGTCTAGAAGATTATGATCTGTTTGAACTAAGGATAATAGGACATGATGCTGAAAGCATTAGAATTGTTAAAACATTTGAAGCACAGGGGTCCAGTCGCAAAGATGCATCAGAAAATGCCCAGACGGTAACCTATGAAGTAGCCAAGAACGACAGCATTTACACCTTTGATTCTAATATTACGTTCAAAGAAAATGTTCCTTTCCGGGCACAACGAATTAAGGTGGAGGTATACGTTCCATATAACCTTCCATTTGTAATTGAAGAATACTTATGGGAAATCATTGACGACTACGGACGGTACCCTTACCGCGAAAACCAAGTCCGCAATACCTGGAAAATGACTAAATCCGGACTTGAATGCGTGAGTTGCGAAGGTTATTCATCATTGCAGAAAATTGAAAATTCGCTGCAACTCACAGATTTCGAATCAATCGAGTTATCTGGGATATTTAATGTACTAATCGACAAGGGAGACGAATACAAGGTAGATGTAACCGGATCATCACGGCAAAAAGAACACTACAATATTTTTATTCAGCACAAGACCTTGGTCATTGACTACGATAATAACAATGAGATTTACTTCTGGAAAAATGAAATGTTCGAGGATGACAAAATAACTGTCAACATCACCATGCCGCACCTGCATGATATGGACATTGAAGGCGCTGGAAAAGTCAAATTTTGGAACTTTGATGAAAGTGATGTTGAAATAAAACTGACTGGCGCCATAACAGCTGATGGTCGCATCGATGCCACCACCATAGAAATTGAACTTTCCGGTGCCTCGTTTTTGGATTTGGAAGGTAACGGCACTTACCTGGAGGCTGCTTTGACTGGTGCCTCTGGACTCAATGCTTATCAGTACGAGGTTGATCGCGCGGTTATTGGTGCACATGGAGCAAGCTCAGCCAAAGTTAATGTGAACGAAACGCTGGAAATCAGTAAAAGCTTTGCCAGCAACGTTTCACACCGGGGAAATCCAAGAATCATAAAAAATTAGACGACTAAAATGTGAAAAATCAAAGGGCTCATTGCCCTTTTTTTATTTCTAGCTGATTTTCTACTCCTTTACAGTAATTCAGGAAAAAATGGACGTACGAATCAAGTTTTTAGGAGCCGTAAGAAGTGTAACAGGATCTAAATACCTGTTGGAAATAGATGAAAAAAGACTTCTCGTTGATTGCGGACTTTTTCAAGGTGTTAAAGAACTAAGACTCCGAAATTGGAATCAGCTTCCTATAGACCCTTCTAAAATTGATTTTGTAGTTATTACCCATGCTCACATTGATCATACTGGCTATCTCCCCAGGTTGGTCAAAGATGGATTTGGCGGCAAAATCTATTGTACGCAGGCCACCGTAGACCTGATGAGTATTTTACTCCTGGATGCGGGCAAACTCCAAGAGGAAGAGGCCCAATTCGCTGCTAAGCGGGGATATTCTAAACACACAAAACCAGAACCGCTGTTTAGTGCCGATGATGCCCGAATGGTGCTGGGTATGATTGAAGGCTCTCCCCTGAACGAACGAATTCAGGTAACCAACAGCATTAGCATTGTATTCCGCAATGCAGGCCATATTCTTGGAGCCTCCATTGTTGAAATGTACATACGTGGTCATGAACAAGAAAAGAAAATTGTGTTTTCAGGAGATTTAGGTAGAGAGGAAGACCCCATCATGCTCCCTCCTACCGCAATACATCAGGCAGATATTTTATTGATCGAATCAACCTATGGGGATAGGGTTAATCCCATGAGTGAAGTTGAAAATGATTTAGCACAAGCCATTAATGATAGTTATAATAGCCGTGGCACCGTGATCATGCCCGCTTTTGCAGTGGGCAGAACCCAAAATCTACTTTACTATTTGAATAAGTTGATGGAATCAAGAATGATTCCGAAGATTCCCATTTTTATTGATAGTCCTATGGCCATTAGTGTTACCGGACTGTATGAAAAGCATCGCGCCAATCACCGCCTATCAGTTGAGAATAAACTTGGCAACCTGTTCAGCATTTTTGATTCACCCAATATTCATTTTTGCAATTCATCAGAAAGCTCTAAAGAACTCAATGACAGAAGGGAGCCTGGGATAATCATCTCTGCCAGTGGTATGTGCACGGGAGGAAGGATTCTTCATCACCTGTATCACCGATTGCCAAATAAAAATGACACCATATTATTTGTTGGCTATCAAGCGGAGGGAACGAGAGGTCGAGACATTCTAAATGGTGCTGATTCTGTCCGAATTTTTGGCATCGAAGTACCTGTTAAATGTTCGGTTAAAGAAATCCATGGACTTTCAGCACATGCCGATCAGCTTGAATTGATGAATTGGGTTTCTCATTTTGAGTCATCTCCTAAAATGACCTTTGTAACTCATGGTGAAATGACTGCTGCGACTACTTTACAAACCATGATCCGGTCAAAAGGCTGGAACTGTGCATTACCTGAATATTTAGAATCGTTCGAATTATTCTCTTCAATTTGAAATTTTTACTAAGCATACTGCTTTGCATTACATCTTTGAGTGCATCTCAAGCACAGCGGTCAGGAATAAGAGGTCAACTCTATTGGATGTCTCCAGACCCAGATTTTAAACCATCAGGACAAAATATTCCATATCAAGGAGTTCCTCTTGAGATTTATGTTCATCAACTCACTACAGAAGCTGAAGTTGATTTGTCAAACGGAAAGATTAACAAAGTATATACTCCAGTAGTTACCCGTTTATTCTCAAAATCAAATGGCACTTTCAAAACCCATCTACCTCCTGGTCAGTACTCTGTTTTTGTTCATTATAAAAACGCTTTTTACGGCAACCTGATTGACAACCAAGGCAATATAAGTCCGGCCATAATTGCAGATAATAAAAAAACGGCTTGGGTTACCATCACCATTACATATGACCATTAGGAGCAAATGCATCATT
>DATCZR010000008.1:0-4612 GCA_036525835.1 Cyclobacteriaceae bacterium | reverse complement strand
TCATCAATCAACATAGCATCAGAAAATTGAACCCCGTATTCACTTCCAGCTGATTGCAGTGAATCAACCCCTTCCTGAATTCTGTTTTCTAACAACACGTCATCAGCGGCAAAATCAATGATGTATTCTCCCTTTGACTGGGCAAACCCCATATTGAAGGCTTTACAATTACCAACATTACTTTCCAGATTGATAAACACCAATTGAGGATACGCTGCTAATAATTGCTGAACAATAGCCGCACTATTATCAGTACTCGCATCGTTCACCACTATAACCTCAACATTTGAATAGGTTTGATTCAACGCGGACAAAATAGCTTGCTCAACAAATTTTTCATGATTGTAACAAAGGCAAATCACAGAAACCAAAGGGCTTGACATTACTTTAGTTCTTTTTCGAAAGTGAGTTTCATCGTGGGTGATGCGCCCAATCGCAGCTTAAAATCGATCAAAGAGAAATTTGGTATTCCGCCCAAAGCTGAAGTTCCCAAGTCAAGAAGTTTAATCCTATTGTGTTGACACCATGTATATAATTCACTGATTAAAAAAACAATAGGACTCAATGAATCTGATTCCTTGCCGTGCGCTGAATAAAAGTTATACAGATTATTCTTGCTCTCCCTCACGCAAATTGATGCCGCAATTAATTGATCCTCATCATAAACTCCAAAGCAATGAAAATATCGATCCAATTTTTGAATGGTCTTGACTAGTTGAGTTAAAGACATACTTATTGCATACCCTCTTTCATTTCGACATGCCCGTATAAACTGATATACTTTCTTTATGTTTCTGTTTGGGATCACTTCAAACCTCAACTTTGCCTTTAACGCCTGCTTCAACTTTCTTTTTTCCCATGGATCGATCCTATCCGTAAATAAATCTTTGTCAATACTTAACGAAGCTCCCAACTCCGCATTGCTTATGATATAATGATGGTTAAAAAAAAGAACAGAAATTAAGTTATGCGAGTGAGTATGATAGCTCTCAGGATAGCTTTTAATCACAATTCGCTTAGTACACAAATTCCTTAATTCACTTTCATAATAGGCAATAAAATCAAACAGCAAAGAAGCGGGCGTTTCACTCCACAATTCAAAAAAACCAAATGGAGCAGCATAAGGACTATGAGCCACACCTTTTTTTACACAAAAATGAATTGAAGCTATTGCATTTTTTTTATCTCTCCGTATAATGTGATAAGAATGCCAGTTGTCTCTCGATTGAAGTTCTCTATGTGCCAGCGTATTATAAAGAGATAATTCATAAAGTTCTTTAAACCCAACAGGCAAGTTGCCGTTGATGAATTCATATTGTTCGTGTTGATTACCCCTGTTGGTACGCGCACTCATCTCTATTTTTCAAATCAAGCAGCAACTTTCGTCTTAACCTTACTCCAATCTTTGATTTGCCAATGGACAAGTCCCGTGGTAAGGTGATTACCATTTTTGTCATTGATTTTTACTTCACAAACCACCATGGTAGACTCTTTTTCTTCCAAAGCATGATAAACATTTTTACTGAGCCACTCCTCACTAATTTCAAATTCAGCATAAGCATCCATTTTTCCCTGGTAGTGGTAGTTCATTTCCAGCTTTTGCATGATCAGACGATATTTCTTGGCATCCAATTTTGTAACCAACAGAAACCCTGTAGTGAATTCTGAAAGGGTTGCCAACGCGCATGCATGTAAACCCCTGATATGATTAAAATTTCGCGTATGGTAAGGTATTATTGTTTTTAACCGATAATCGTCCAGCTCCACCACTCGAAATCCATGCGGTTTATTAAAAGGAATCATCCGATTCAGTGACAAGTTTAATAAACTAAGATAAAAAGATGATTTCTTGGCTTTTTCTAAAATTCGGTCTGGCTCAAACATAACACACTTATTTTTCAGTAAGTTATGAATTGTCGAATCGGTGAGCAAGCTGAGTAATACGTAGTGGAATGGCTTGATTAGTAATAATGATGATGGAGATATGTTTTATGAGAAGGCCAGTGAATCAACAAATATTATTATCTTGAAATCTTTACCCAAGCATGGGGTATCATATAGATTCGAAGAATGACAAAAAAGAGACCTAGCCTTTTACAAGCCCTGATTCCAATCTTAGTATTGATCGCACTGCTAGCCACTAATGTGTTGGTACTCGGTACTGATGCCACCAATGGCCCTAATCAAATTGGCTTACTATTAGCAGCAGCTGTAGCCGGTATAGTATCCATTAAACTAGGTTACTCCTGGAAAGAAATAGAGAAGAGCATGCTTAGGAGCATTAATACTGCTATGGGTGCCATGCTCATTTTGTTGATGATTGGCGCATTATCCGGAACCTGGCTACTTAGCGGCATTGTCCCCGCCATGATTTACTACGGACTAAAGATTCTCAACCCGACTATATTTTTGGTAGCCGCCTGCATTGCCTGTTCTATCGTTTCCGTTTCAACAGGCAGCTCGTGGACAACAGTAGCCACTATTGGAATTGCTCTTCTGGGGATCGGAAAAGCATTAGGGCTTGAAGAAGGTGTAATCGCTGGAGCTATCGTATCTGGTGCCTATTTTGGAGATAAAATGTCTCCCCTATCAGATACTACCAACCTGGCCCCGGCTATGGCTGGAACCGATTTGTTTACTCACATCAGGTATATGGCGGTGACAACCATTCCATCAATCATCTTAACGCTCACTATTTTTCTTGTCTGGGGCTTTATTCAAGATACTTCTGGAGCAATCACCAACACCGATTCTGTTTTGCTGACTATCGAAAAATCTTTTGACCTGAATCCCCTCCTATTCCTGGTTCCCGTAGCAGTCGTTTTCATGATTATCAAAAAGGTGCCAGCGCTTCCTGCTTTGCTAGTTGGCTCATTATTGGGTGGTGTATGCGCCATCATTTTTCAACCACAAATCGTGAATCAGATTTCAGGCATAGATAATGATTATTTGAAATCATCTTTTGTTGCAGTTATGCGTGCTATGACTACAACTATCAATGTGCAAACTGACAATCAAATGATTACGGACCTACTAACTGGACGAGGTATGGCCGGAATGCTAAATACTATCTGGTTGATACTTTGTGCGATGATTTTTGGAGGGATCATGGAGTCATCTGGACTGCTACATCGAATTGCAGATGAAATCATAAAGTTTGCCAATAGTACTGGATCGCTGGTTGCTTCAACTGCTGCAACTTGTTTGTTTTTCAATATTACCGCTTCCGATCAATATATGGCGATAGCCGTTCCAGGCAGAATGTTTGCCGCCACCTACCGGGAACGAGGATACAAACCTGAGCTACTAAGTCGCACGCTTGAAGATTCAGGCACAGTTACTTCCGTACTTGTGCCTTGGAATACTTGCGGAGCGACCCAGGCTGGAGTACTGGGCGTGACTACCATGGCCTATGCCCCCTTTACTTTTTTCTGCATCATCAGCCCACTTATGACTGTGCTCCAGGCATACTTGAACTATAAAATTCGTAGAATAGACGATGCTGAACCAGCAAAAGCATAGTACACCCCGTGTCACCATTTCCAAAGAAGAGATAAATTCACTTCCATTGGCCTCATTCGAAGGAGAGGTAAATCTGATCATCGAGCCAAATAAAGTTGTTAAGGCCTTTGATGAGATTACAAGTCATGAAGTGGTGGGGTTTGATACAGAGACCCGGCCGAGTTTCCACAAGGGACAGCGATATGATGTTTCACTGCTGCAACTTGCACTTCCAGAAAAGGTTTTTCTATTTCGGTTGAATCACACCGGGATCACGAAAGAAATGATATCCTTTTTAGAAAATGATGAAATATTAAAAGCAGGTGTAGGCCTGAGAGATGATATAAACGCGCTTCAGAAATTAGAAAGATTCAATGCAGATGGTTTTGTAGAATTATCATCCATTGCCAAAAGCAAAGGACTGCAGGTAGAAAGTGTGAAGAAACTAGCCGGCCTTGTCCTAGGGTTTCGGATTTCGAAAAGCGCGCAAACCAGCAATTGGGAGGCCCCTTCTTACTCCGAGAAACAAATTAGTTATGCCGCTACCGATGCCTGGGTTTGCTTAAGGCTTTATAACTCCTTGATGAAGCAATATTAATTAGCTGGAGTTTGAACCAGACTATTGTAATGTTGAAACAACCCGCGCAGGTGCTGCTCATCAGAAAGATTCAATCTGTTGACTTTAATGTAGTCAGCCATTTCCTCACTACTATCTCCAAATGCTGGCAGTAAGTCTTTTTTCCTTTTTATCTCCACCAATTCTTTACCCTTCGCGAAGTAAAAATTATCACGCTTTTTAATTTCGGTATCCTTGTTACCCACATCAAAAGCCATCACATAAGCAGGTCGTTTGATCCAAATAGTCGTTCTTTTTACTAAGGGAATTATTCCGTCTTCCAGAATTTCAATTAACCCATTTATTTCATCAGCCTCCAATGTATATCCTTTTGAATTCACAAAGGCTCTTGTATTGTTTGTAATTGAATCACGCCAAATGATGCTTTCGATTTTGTTAACAGAAATAAGTTTTATTTGCTGGCCCACTTTTATCTCGATGGAATTACCTTCTATATCATATTTCATATAATATCCATCTATCACTTTATCCGTG
>DATCZR010000007.1:0-5351 GCA_036525835.1 Cyclobacteriaceae bacterium | reverse complement strand
GTATCGCCAAACCTCCTTGCCCAAAGTAAAGTATGCTTCCTTTAAATTATGAATACTTAATTTAAAGTGACTTTCGCTCCAGTCAATTGTTTGATGAAGACTAGATAAACTGATGCCAAAGTCATCTTTAAATTGATTCTTAAAAATTTGAATAACTGTACTCTCTTTCGTCAATAAAATATTCGAGCGATTGGCATGCATTTTAAACACCAATGAAAAATGCTGGTCAAGGTCAATGGAAAAACTTCTCTCGTTTTCATATTGAGTAACCCCTACCACTTTTTTTAGAATAACTTCATTAAAAAGGTCAACACTGTTTTTTCGAGCTCTGCTCATCTCCCCTGGAAAAGTTAGACAACAGAACGAGGAAAGCAGATGCGCCTTAATAAAAAAGGATTCATGCTGGTTATTTAGTTCTATGATCAATTCTTCCTTATTCTGACTGAAGCAGGAAATGATCGTATAATCGAAAAGCCGCTGTGCTAGAGTTGCACTGAGTTGTCGGAGAAAATAAAAATTATTGTGCATGGGTCACAATGACAGTGTGACAGTCAATCCATCGTAAGCCAATTCTACTTTTTCAGGTAAGGTTTCAGAAACAGATTTGTGCAATCCTAATTTGTGACTGATATGTGTAAAATAGGTTCGGTCAGCGCCAACCTGAGAGGCAATTTCAATAGCCTGTTCCAGGTTAAAATGGGAAATATGATTTTCTATCTGGAGGGCATTCAAAACAAGTACCTTAGTACCTTTTAATTTCTGATAAGTTTCCTGGGGTATAAAGTTAGCATCCGTGATGTAGCTAAACTCCCCAACTCTAAATCCCAACACGGGCATATGAAGGTGAGTTACCGGAAGAGGCATTATTTCCAGCTCGTTTATTTTAAATGGGGCATTATTAATTTCATTGAGTTGTAAATTGGGAGCGCCAGGATATTTCTTCTCTAAAAATGCGTAATAGAAATCAGATTTGAGGTGCTTCAAAACTCCAGCATCACCATACAATGGCATGTCAATGCGCTGTTTAAAATTAAATGCCCTCACGTCATCAAGACCAGCGGTATGATCCTTATGACTGTGTGTAAACAGTACGAAGTCTAGTTTCTGAATCCGCTCACGCAACATCTGCTGGCGAAAATCCGGCCCGGTATCAATCACAAAGGTCTGGTCGGCAGTATCCACAAGTACGGACGATCTTAGTCTCTTATCTCTATAATCGATCGATTGACATACTTTGCAGGCACATCCAATAACTGGTACGCCTTGTGAAGTGCCCGTTCCAAGAAATGTAACCTTCAAATGTTGATTTCAGTTTGAGAGAGTTCCTCGTAAAGTTTTATGCTCTTTTCCGAGAAACGGGTGGTGTCCAGGGTTATCAACTTGAGGATATCCAAAAGGGTATTGATCTTTCCTTCAATTGTATAAAATTTGTTGATGATCATGATCTTTTGATCGTGTAAAAGGCAATATCCGGACTTGAAGTTTCCTTTTTCGTATCTCAAAATATAGTCCGATTCGGCTATCAAATCTTCTAACTTGGCCAGGAATTGATTGGTGTACTTTATCATTAAGTAAATCTAAAAATGTGGTGGTATTGATTCCGCAAGGTAATTTGAAATTGGTATATAGGAAAATTAGAAAGGGAAAGATTGTAATTTCGGGCCGATGTCTGTTACACCTCGAAAAAGATTGATTGTCGTTGTGGGGCCTACAGCCGTTGGGAAGACCCATTTGTCCATCCAGCTGGCTAAGAGATTTGAAACTGAAATTATTTCTGCGGATTCCAGACAAATTTTCCGTGAGTTAACAATTGGTACAGCTAAGCCTTCTCAAGCAGAATTGGCAGCAGTAAGACATCATTTCATTGATCATCATTCTATTCACGACCCATATGATTCTGGTCGCTATGGCGAGGAGGCATTGGAGCTAATCGAGTCACTTTTTCAAAGACTTGATCAACTTATTTTGTGTGGTGGCTCCGGCCTGTATATCAAGTCAGTACTGGAGGGTTTTGATGAAATGCCTGATATTCCTAAAGGAATTAGAGAGCAGGTGATTAAAGACTATCAACATGAGGGCTTAGCCTGGCTTCAGTCTCAGGTAGCGAAAAGTGATCCGGACTACTACTCAGAAATGGATACGAAGAATCCGCAACGATTGATGAGGGCACTTGAGATTATTCAAGCTACTGGGAAGCAAGCAAGCGCACTGAGGAAAAGTAAAAAAAGAGCACTGCCTTTTGACGTAGTAAAAATAGGACTTGAGCTCGACAGGGAAGACCTTTATGAGGCTATTGATGAAAGAGTGGATCACATGATGGCTGGTGGATTATTGGAGGAGGCAAGACAGTTGTATTTATATAAATCAAAGAATGCATTGCAAACAGTTGGCTATCAAGAGCTATTTGATTTTATCGATGGAAAATATGATTTAGAGGAAGCCATCAGGTTGGTGAAAAGAAATACACGCAGGTATGCCAAGCGGCAGCTTACCTGGTTTAAAAAAGATGCCGAGATCAAGTGGTTTGAACCTAATAGGTTGGATCAGGTAATTGAATATCTAAATGGCAAATAGAAAGGTTTTAATCATTACTTACTACTGGCCACCAAGTGGTGGCAGCGGCGTGCAACGATGGTTGAAATTCACAAAGTACTTAACGAGGAAAGGATGGGAAGTGATTGTGTTCACGCCGGAGAATCCTTCTTTTACAATAAAGGACGATTCGTTAAACGGTGATATCCCAGATTCAGTGGAAGTAATTAGGTTCCCCATTTGGGAACCCTATCAGATTTTTTTCAAGCTGCAACGAATTTTTGGTGGTAAAGAGATAGGTCAAAGTGATTTCATTTCTACTGGTAACAAGAGTATCTTTCAAAAAATTAGTTCGTGGATTAGAGGTAATTTTTTCATCCCCGATGCCCGCATTTTCTGGGTAAAACCCTCGGTTATTTTTTTATCTGACTTTGTTGCGTCTAATGAAATCAACAAGATTATTACTACGGGCCCACCGCATAGCATTCACTTGATCGGACTGAGATTAAAAAAGAAATTGCCTGACATCAAATGGGTAGCAGATTTTAGGGATCCCTGGAGTGAATGGGACTTGCTGGATACATTGTCGTTAAATTCATGGTCAAAAGCAAGGCATCGCAAACTTGAGCATGAAGTGTTAACAAAATCCGATCGTGTTGTCACAATTGCTCCTTACCATGTAAATCGCTTCGAAAAATTAAGTAATAGAAAAGTATATTTAATCACCAACGGGTTTGATGCCGAGGATTTCAACAATATCCATCACACTCATAATGATAAATTTACCATTCGGCACATTGGAATCGTGGATGAACTGAGAGATCCGAGACCTTTAATGGGTGCATTAAAGAAGCTTTTTCAAGAGCAACCGGATTTGGTTAATGCAATTGAAATAGAATTTATTGGAAATGTTAATTCATCGTTCAAATCGTTTGTTACAACTGACTCAATGCTTTCAAGAGTTACATCTTTTATAAAACAGGTTCCACATGATGAGCTTCTTCAAATCTATGGAAAGACTGATTTACAGTTATTAGTGCTTGCAAATTCTGCAATTGCCCCGGGGAATTTACCAGGGAAATTCTTTGAATACCTCGCTTCAGGAAATCCTATTTTAGCGATAGGACCAACTGCTGGTGATGCCGCTAATGCAATCGGTGAAACCTTTTCTGGAGAAGTTCACGAACATGAAGACGAAAAGGGAATTACAACTTCATTACTTAAATTTTACACGGCGTGGCAAGATGGGGTAAGGGATGCAACCCGAAACATTAGTATGTACTCAAGGGACGAGTTGACAATGGAGCTTATTCAGCTTTTGGAATCACTCGATGAAAAATGAAAATAATTTGATGAAATTAACCCGCTTCCAGCGTTTCGGTATGCTGTCTTGTGTCAAACCCATTACTTTCTTCTTCTTTTGTTTCGCGCAATTGTGTAATGAATGATGTCAATTAAAAAAGTAAAAATGACCCTCCGAAGGTTAACGCACCCACGATTACCATCGCGAGCAAGTGATAAAGAAAAGTAGTGGTCGGTCCATGGATAAGTCCAACTTCTTTTGCAAAGTCAGAATTTTTAGCTATCATCACTTTTTCATAGCTACGTTACCTTTAGTAAATGACTCAAACCCGGCAACTCGCGGCCATCATGTTTACCGATATAGTCGGTTATACCTCGTTGATGGGAAATAATGAACAAAAGGCCTTTGAACTGCTGCGTAAAAACAGGGAAATACAAAAGCCGGTCATTGAAGAATTTGGAGGCCGATGGATCAAAGAACTTGGGGATGGGGTCATGGCAAGCTTCCCTTCGGTAAGCAGTGCGGTTTATGCGGCCATCAAAATTCAGGATATATGTAATCAGGCTACTGCATTTAAATTGCGCATTGGGATACACCAGGGTGAAGTGGTCTTTGAAAACAACGACATTTTTGGAGATGCGGTGAACATAGCGGCTCGCCTTCAGGCATTGGCTCCTCCGGGAGGCATATTTGTTTCGGCTTCTGTGCAGCGCGACCTGGCCAACAAAAGTGATATCAGTTATCAATTTTTTGGTGAAGAAAATCTTAAGAATGTAAAAGAACCCATTCTGGTTTACCAGATATATGCTGCGGGGAAAGAACCAGTAGGTAGTTCAACCGGAAATAGTACAAGCTCTCCTATGCAGAATTATGAATACGACATTTTTGTAAGCTATCGGCACAATGATAACAAATACGATGGCTGGGTAACAGAGTTCGTAGAGAAACTTAATCAGGAACTGGACGCAACATTAAAGGATAAAGTAACCATCTTCTTTGACAAAAATCCTCGTGAGGGATTACAGGAAAACCATCATGTCGATCAGTCCATCAACACCAAAATCAGATCTTTGATTTTAATCCCGATAATTTCGCAGACCTATTGCGATACCACATCGTTCGCATGGAAGCAGGAGTTTATTGTATTTAAAAAGGAGACTGAGCGAGATAGCCTTGGCAGAATGATAAAACTGCAGAACGGAAATTCTGCGTCTCGTATCCTTCCGGTGAGAATTCATGACATAGATGTGGACGATGTTAAACTTCTGGAGTCAGAATTATTAGGTGCGTTAAGGTCCATTGACTTTATTTATCGGGATGCCGGTGTTAACCGCCCCCTGCGCCCCGTTGATGATGAAATTGGTACATCCAATGGGAAGATCCTTTATCGGAATCAAATCAACAAGTTGGCCAATGCCATAAAAGAAATAATTCAGGGGGTAAAGCTGGCTCAGCGTGGTGAGATTAAACCTAAAGAACCACGGACATTAACTGCGAAGCAGTTGGTTCCAGCTAC
>DATCZR010000006.1:0-10347 GCA_036525835.1 Cyclobacteriaceae bacterium | reverse complement strand
GAAGAATTTATTGGGCTTATAAGTTGAGGCTTTGTTATAATATTTGGCAGCTGACTCATACTCTTTTAGCTCCATATACGCATCTCCCATTAGACTATGGGCGCGGGGCTGAATGAGTATGTCATTAGAACTAAAGTCTTCGAAATAGTAAATAGCTAATTGAAATTTTCCCTGCTTTAGGCAAATGGCACCGGCATAGTAGTTAGCGAGGTTGGCTGCATCGGTCATGCCAAAATCCTCGATGATTTGCTCAAAGCCCAGGTTGTTACCATCGCCTTTTAATGCCAGGTCAAGGCTGTCCGCTTCGAAATAGTAAACGGCCTGGAACATTTCCCTTTGGGCCACTTCTTCCTGGGTGCCAATGTAATAGCGAAATCCAAAAAATCCGCCTACAATCAAAACCAAAGCGCCCAATACACCAAATACAATTTTTGGGTTCTCCTCTAACCAATGTTCAACACCTTCTACTTTTTCGGCCAATACCTCTGGATTTTCAAGTAGGTCTTTATTTTCTTGTTTCTTTGCCATGATGGTTAATAAATACTGCTATTCCTTTGGTTTTGGGATAGGGCTGCAAAACTAAGAATTAGCAAATACAAACAAAAGAACCTGTCTGATGACTTGACAAGTCCTGCCCTTATTCAATTTATTCCTGCTTATTCTGGTTAATCGGTGATGTAAGGATAGTCACTCTGCGCGTATACATCGTGCATGGCCTCACTCGGATCGGGGTAATTGGACTCCTCAGCAAATTTGACGCTTTCTTCTACCTGATGGTTTACTTTTTCATCAATGGCATCCAAATCTTTTTGGGTGGCCATCTTTCCCTTTAAAATGGCAGTTTTGACTACTTCTACTGGATCTCTCCTTTTATAGTCTTCCACCTCTTCTTTTGACCTGTACTTAGCTGGGTCTGACATGGAATGTCCCTTGTAGCGGTAAGTTCTAAATTCTAACAGTGTTGGACCGTCCCCTTTTCGTGCTCTTTCTGCGCCCCTGGCTACTGCATGATGTACTGCCTCTACACTCATCCCGTCTACCGGCTCTGCAGGCATATCGTAAGATTCACCCAAAGTATAAAGCTCCGTCACGTTCGATGTGCGGCCAACGGACGTACCCATGGCGTAGCCATTGTTTTCTATCACAAAGATCACAGGTAGCTTCCAAAGCATAGCCAGATTTAGCGCCTCATGAAAAGCACCTTGGCGCACAGCGCCATCTCCCATGTAACAGATGCATAAGTTCTTGGTGCCATTGTATTTTTCGGCAAAGGCAATACCAGCTCCTAGTGGCACCTGAGCTCCAACAATTCCGTGACCTCCAAAGAAACCGTGCTCTTTGCTAAACATGTGCATTGAACCTCCTTTTCCTTTGGATATTCCTGTTTCTTTAGCAAATAATTCAGCCATAACAGCCCCCGGGTCTGCCCCAAGCACAAGAGGATGGGCATGGTCACGATAAGCGGTTATCCACTTGTCCCCCTTTTCCAAAGCAGAAAAGGCACCTGCTGCGCACGCCTCCTGGCCTATATATAAATGGCAGAATCCTCTAATCTTCTGTTGGCCATAGAGCTGACCAGCCTTCTCCTCAAATTTCCGCATCAGCAGCATGCTCTCATACCACAACAGGTATGTTTCCTTAGAAAATTCAGTCTTTGAGTCCTTCACACTCTTTTCGCCTGATTTGCCTTTGGTTTGGGTTGTGGTAGCCATTTATGCTAATTTTGATAACTAGTGAACTGCGAAAATACGGCAGGAAGCATCAATACCCAAAACCCCTCAAATAATTCCGCGTGCGCCTCAAAAAGCTATCATTGCATGATTTTAAGAACTATGAATCGGCCCAGTTTGTATTCGACAATAAGGTCAACTGTTTCTTGGGCAAAAATGGGGTTGGCAAGACGAATATTTTAGATGCGATCTACTATCTCGGGTTCACAAAAAGTGCACTTAATGGTGTGGATGCACAAAATGTGCGTCATGGAAAGAGCCAATTTACGGTAAAGGGAGAATTCTTTCAGCAAAACATGGAATCAACGGTGGCTGTTAACTATGCCATTGGTTCTAAAAAGATGGTAAGAGTCGATGGGAATGATGTCAGGAAATTGTCAGACCATATTGGCAACTATCCAATCGTGTTGGTAGCTCCTAACGATGTCGAAATCATATGGGGCGGAAGTGAATTGAGAAGAAGATTCTTTGACAGCCTTATTTCACAATTGGACAAAAACTACCTCGATCAGCTTATTGTTTATAACAGTCACCTAAAGCAACGCAACAGTTTGCTAAGACTTGCTGCAGAACGTGGTCTTGATCTTGACCTACTGGAGACCTACGATCAAAAGATAGTCTCCTCCGGAAATTACATACATCATAAAAGGGGCGAATTCCTGGATTCGTTTTTACCCTTATTCAAAAGCCATTACCGATTTATCTCTGGTGATCATGACGAAGAAATTGATATTCAGTACAAATCGGACTGTACAGATCAGGATTTTGGGTTGATTTTGAAAAATGCCATCAAAAAAGATGTGGTAATTCAGCGAACCAGCGTTGGGGTTCATCGAGATGACTTTGTTTTTTTGTTGAATGGGCATGAATTAAAGCGAATAGGCTCCCAGGGACAACAAAAGTCATTTCTCATAGGCCTCAAACTAGCCGAATTTCAGAGTTTAGAAACTGTTAAAAAGATTAAACCGTTATTGCTTTTGGACGATATCTTTGACAAGCTGGATGATGAAAGAATTCACAAGCTTGTTACGCTGGTTGTGGATGGTACTTTTGGGCAATTATTCATTACCGATGCCCGCCCCGATAGGAGCAGGGGGTTATTTAAAGAGGCAAAAGTGGATGCGGAGCTTTTTCTCATTGAAAACGGAAAACTAACTAAGGTAGAATGACAAAGAAATTTGACGGATCTGGTGACGCAATTCATATTGGTAAGGCTATCAATGATTTGCTTAGCTCCTATCACATCAAATCGAAATTTGATGCTGCCAATGTGGTTGGATCCTGGGAACGACTTGTAGGCAAACCCATCGCCAAGCGCACAAAGAAAGTTTTTCTAAAGGACAAAGTATTGTTTGTGCAAATAGAGTCTGCCTCAATGAAGCACGATATAAGCCTCCATAAAACTCATATAATCGAGATTTTTCAAAAAGAATTCGGGTCAGAAACGGTCAAAGAAATTGTTTTGATGTAAATATTGGCGATTGAGCAGCATTAATCCAAACCCCCACTTAGGGGAGCACAAATCTGAAGTCTTCGTTTGTCTATACCGAAAAACCGTATAATTTTGCACTCCTATTTTTCAGGAACGCCCTGAGAATATTAATTGAAGTCTCCTTGTGGGATTTTTCAAACGTTCTTAGAAAAAAAAGTGGAAAAGAGTAGGGGAGATACTCAAGCGGCCAACGAGGACAGACTGTAAATCTGTTGACTTATGTCTTCGCAGGTTCGAATCCTGCTCTCCCCACTTAAATGTCATGCGGGAGTAGCTCAGTTGGTAGAGCGACAGCCTTCCAAGCTGTAGGTCGCGGGTTCGAACCTCGTCTCCCGCTCGGTGGAATTCAAGATTCCAGGTTCAAAATTTGAAATTTAATTGAATTTTGAATTGAGAATTAGAAACCTTGAATTATCAAGCTGTTGTAGCTCAGGGGTAGAGCACTTCCTTGGTAAGGAAGAGGTCGTGAGTTCAATTCTCATCAACAGCTCGAACTCATCGCCTGAAAAGCGCTGAGCGTAGTCAAATAGTAGTTTGATAATCGAATCAAACTTTTAACATATTGTGAGTATCTGCTAATAGATGTGTAGCGAACATCTTAGAATTAGCAGAGATCAAAAACCTGCTTCGGCAGGCGAATAACCCTTATTCGACAGGCTTATCATGTTTAGGGTGTCATCTTCTCAGGCGGAGAAGAATAGATGATGGAACACTTTAAACTAATATATTCTAAATTTTAACTAAGGGATTTTCAAATATGGCTAAAGAAAAATTTGACCGCTCGAAACCACACGTAAATATCGGAACCATTGGTCACGTTGACCACGGAAAGACAACGTTGACAGCCGCGATTACGAAGGTTTTATCTGCCAGAGGACTTGCTTCAATGAGAGATTTCTCTTCAATTGACAATGCCCCTGAGGAAAAAGAAAGAGGTATTACTATCAATACTTCCCATGTTGAGTACGCTACTGAAAACCGTCACTATGCCCACGTTGACTGTCCAGGTCACGCTGACTATGTGAAGAACATGGTTACAGGTGCCGCTCAGATGGACGGTGCTATACTGGTGGTAGCTGCAACGGACGGACCTATGCCGCAAACCCGTGAGCATATACTTTTGGCTCGCCAGGTAGGGGTGCCAGCCCTCGTGGTATTTATGAACAAAGTTGACTTGGTAGACGATCCGGAATTATTGGAGTTGGTGGAGATGGAGATCAGGGAGTTGCTTACTTATTACAACTTCCCTGGCGATACTATTCCAATCATTCAAGGTTCTGCTTTGGGTGCTCTTAATGACGAGCCCAAATGGGTAGAAAAAGTTGACGAGCTAATGAAAGCCGTTGACGAGTTCATTCCATTACCAATCCGTCTGATTGATAAAGACTTCTTGATGCCAGTTGAGGACGTGTTTTCTATCACGGGTCGTGGTACTGTTGCCACTGGTCGTATTGAGCGTGGTATCATCAACACAGGTGATCCAGTTCAGATTCTTGGAATGGGTGCCGCTGAAGGTTTGTCTTCCACCATTACCGGTGTGGAGATGTTCCGTAAAATCCTTGACAGAGGAGAAGCTGGTGATAACGTAGGTCTTTTGCTTCGCGGTATTGAGAAAGATCAGATTTGCCGTGGTATGGTAATCTGTAAGCCTAACTCAGTAACGCCTCATGCTAAGTTTAAAGCCGAGGTTTACGTGTTGAGCAAAGAAGAAGGTGGACGTCACACTCCATTCTTCAATAAATACCGTCCTCAGTTCTACTTCCGTACCACGGATGTGACAGGTGAAATCATGCTTCCTGCGGGAGTTGAAATGGTTATGCCTGGTGACAACGTGTCTATTGAAGTAACCCTGATCAACAAGATTGCTATGGAGAAAGGACTTCGCTTCGCGATCCGCGAGGGAGGCCGTACCGTAGGGTCTGGTCAGGTAACTGAAATCTTGGACTAAATTACTGATATTCAATTGAAAGCGTTCCCGAGAATTTTCTCAGGAACGCTTTTGTTTTAGGCGCTTTTTGTTCTACATTTGCAGTCCTTTTGAGCTGAGTACACGGGTGCAGCTCAATAGGTTGAGTGGTTTCCGCTAAGAAAAAGGTTCAATAAGCCCTGATTTGGCAATAAAAACGGGTGTAGCTCAATTGGTAGAGTAGCGGTCTCCAAAACCGTTGGCTGGGAGTTCGAGTCTCTCCACCCGTGCAAAAAGAGGATGAAAATCCTGGATAAGGATAAAAAAAATAGCGGTTATTAGTCTTCAGGATTGATAGCCAAACCGATCAAAAAGAAGTGATGGAAAAGGTGAAAAACTACATACTTGATTCGATAGACGAAATTCGTAATAAGGTATCGTGGCCAAAATTTGCTGATCTCCAGAGTAGCGCCATCCTGGTGCTTGTGGCTTCCTTGATCTTTGCATTGGTAATTGGATTAATGGATTTGGGCTTTAAAAATGCCTTAGAATTTTTCTATAAAGAATTTTAAGCGTAGCGGGGATGGGTGAACTAAAATGGTTTGTGCTTCGCGTTATTAGCGGAAAGGAAAAGAAAGTAAAATCCTATCTGGAGACAGAAGTGGAACGTTCAAAGCTGACGAAATTTATTCCTCAGATTCTCATTCCTTCGGAGAAAGTATATGAAATGAGAAATGGCAAAAAACGGGTTAGAGAGCGTAATTTCTTCCCTGGCTATGTACTCGTTTCGGCTGATTTAACAAACGGAGAGGCATACCATCTGGTAAATAGCATTCCGGGTGTTATTGGTTTTTTAGGAGGCAATGGTACAAGCTCATCAAAAGAGCCAGTGGCTTTGCGTCAAACTGAAGTGAATCGAATTCTGGGTAAGGTAGGTGAGATTGATGATTTTGAGGAGAAACTGGAATCTCCATTTATTAAAGGGGAATCTGTAAAAGTAATGGATGGACCATTTAGCGGGTTCACCGGAACAGTGGAGGAGATTTTTGAGGAGAAAAAGAAATTGAATGTAATGGTTAAGATTTTCGGACGTAATACGCCAGTTGAGCTTAACTACATGCAGGTAGAAAAATTAGATTGATTAAAGATTTTTGAGTTTACCGAATCATGGCAAAAGAAATTAGTGGCTATTTGAAATTGCAGGTGAAAGGTGGTCAGGCCAACCCGGCTCCTCCTATCGGTCCAGCCCTGGGTAGTAAGGGATTGAACATCATGGACTTTTGCAAACAGTTCAACGCAAGAACACAAGATAAGCAGGGTCAAGTACTTCCTGTTTTAATTACTATCTACAATGACAAGTCATTTGATTTTGTGATTAAAACACCTCCAGCAGCCGTGTTGATACTGGAAGCAATGAAAAAGCAAAAAGGCTCAGCAGAACCAAACCGCAATAAGGTTGGATCAATCAGCTGGGATCAGGTTAAAAAAATTGCCGAAACAAAAATGCCAGACCTCAACGCTTTTAAAGTTGAGTCAGCTATGAAAATGGTAGCAGGCACAGCGAGAAGCATGGGAGTAACGGTAAGTGGAACTGCCCCTTGGGACAATTAATTGAGAAATTATGGCAAGGTTGACAAAAAATAGAAAAGCCGTTACGGCAAAATATAGCCCAGAAAAGGAATACTCCTTGACGGATGCAGCTGCCTTGGTGAAAGAAATTACATTCGCCAAGTTTGACTCTTCTGTAGATGTGGATGTTCGCCTGGGAGTTGATCCAAAGAAATCAGATCAAATGGTGAGAGGTGTGGTTACACTTCCTCATGGATTGGGAAAGGCAGTCCGGGTGCTTGTTTTGTGTACCCCTGACAAAGAGCAGGAAGCTAAAGATGCAGGTGCTGACCATGTAGGGCTAGATGAATACATCAAGAAGATTGAAGGAGGATGGACAGACATTGATGTAATTATTACCATGCCAACGGTAATGGCTAAAGTGGGAAGACTAGGAAAAGTATTGGGACCTCGTGGTTTGATGCCAAATCCTAAATCCGGAACAGTGACATTGGATGTGGGTAAAGCGGTGACTGAAGTAAAGGCCGGTAAGGTTGATTTTAAAGTTGATAAGCAGGGAATTATTCATGCGAGCATCGGAAAGGTTTCTTTCACTCCTGAGAAAATAAAAGAGAATGCAGCGGAGTTAATCCATACGATTGCTAAGCTGAAGCCTTCTTCTTCAAAAGGTACATACTTTCAAAGTATTACGCTTTCGTCTACAATGAGCCCGGGAATTCAAATTGATAAGACTTCTATTGAAGGTCTGTAATTAGATACGACAATGACTAGAGAAGAAAAAACAAATATTATTGAAGAGTTGTCTGAGAAATTTAATCAGCATCAACACTTCTATATTACAGATGCCTCAGGGCTTACTGTAGCGCAAGTAAATGCTTTTCGCAGGCTATGTTTCCATGCGGGTGTAGAATATGGTGTTTACAAAAACACCCTTATCCGCAAAGCTTTAGAAAAGCAGGGAAGTGGGAATGATGATTTATTCAAAGTGTTACATGGATTTTCAGGAGTAATTTTTTCGAAAGAAGTTGGCAATGCCCCCGCCAAAGTCATTCGGGATTACAGAAAGGGTGCCGCAGGCAAACCTGAACTGAAAGCCGCTTCCATAGATTCTGACCTGTTTTTTGGGGAGGAAAGTTTAAAAATGCTGACTGAGTTGAAGTCTAAAAACGAACTCATTGGCGATATTATTTCATTGCTTCAATCACCTGCCAAAAATGTGGTATCTGCTTTATTAAGTGGAAAGAACACTTTAGCGGGATTGGTTAAAACATTGGAAGAAAGGGCAAATTAGAATTGTTGAACTGAAATTAAACACTTAAAAAAATGGCTGACATCAAAGCGTTAGGCGATCAATTAGTAGAACTTACCGTTAAGGAAGTATCAGAGCTTGCTTCATACCTTAAAGAAACTCATGGCATCGAGCCAGCAGCGGCTGCGGTAGCAGTAGCAGCAGGCCCGGCAGCCGGTGGGGATGCTGGAGCAGCAGAGAAAACTAATTTCGATGTAGTATTGAAGGCACCTGGTGCTAACAAGCTGCAGATCGTGAAATTGGTGAAAGAACTTACTGGCCTTGGCTTGAAAGAGGCTAAGGAAGTAGTTGACTCTGCTCCAAAAACAATCAAAGAAGGTTTACCTAAAGACGAAGCTGAAAACCTCAAGAAACAACTTATCGAGGCTGGAGCCGAAGTTGAGTTGAAATAATTTTCTTGAAGACGAAGGGTACCGTCTTATAATAAGGAATTAAGACCCCAAATCCAGAAATGGAATTGGGGTCTATACCTATTTGTGCCCACCAACATTTTAGATTCTAGTCCTGGAAATTTTAAACAAGAAGTACCTTGGCAAAGAAAAACAGTAACGACAGGATTGACTTTTCCTCCATTGATAAAGTATTGGAATATCCGGATTTTTTGGATGTTCAACTACAGTCATTCAGAGATTTTTTGCAAATAGAAACACCCGCTGAAAGACGTCAGAACGAAGGTCTTTTTAAGGTGTTTGCGGAAAACTTTCCGATCTCTGACTCACGCGAAAATTTTGTGCTGGAGTTTGTAGACTATACTATCGACCCTCCTAAGTATTCGGTTGACGAAAGTATTGATCGCGGATTGACTTACTCAGTGCCTTTAAAGGCAAAGCTTCGCCTCACCTGTAATGATGAGGATAACGAGGACTTTGAAACCATTGAGCAGGAAGTATTTTTGGGAAATATCCCTTACATGACCGAAAAAGGTTCTTTTGTGATCAACGGAGCTGAGCGTGTAATTGTATCTCAATTGCACCGTTCGCCCGGTGTGTTCTTTGCCATGAGCAAACACACAAACGGCACAAAACTGTACTCTGCTCGTATCATTCCATTCAAAGGTTCTTGGATAGAATTTGCAACGGACGTAAATGCGGTGATGTATGCCTACATCGATCGTAAAAAGAAATTCCCAGTAACCACTTTGCTTCGTGCGATAGGTTACGGCACTGATAAGGACATTCTTGATCTTTTCGGATTGTCAGAAGAAGTAGAGGCAACCAAAAATGCGCTCAAAAAAGTAACAGGCCGCAAGTTGGCAGCGCGTGTTTTGAAAACATGGACTGAAGACTTCGTGGATGAAGATACAGGTGAGGTTGTTTCCATTGATAGAAACGAAGTGCTTTTAGAGCGTGATCACATCATCGAAGACGAGGATGTGGATACGATCGTGGAATCAGGCACTAAATCCATTATTCTCCATCGAGACGATGTTAACATTACTGATTATAACATCATCTTCAACACGTTGGCGAAGGACAACTCAAACTCAGAAAAAGAGGCTGTTGAACAAATCTATCGTCAATTAAGAAATACTGAAGCTCCTGATGAGCAAACAGCTCGTGATATTATTCAAAGCTTGTTTTTCAGTGAGAAGCGTTACGACCTTGGAGAGGTAGGGCGTTATAGAATAAATAAAAAACTGGGACTTGATCTAAGTTTTGATCAGCGTGTATTGACAACAGAGGATATTATTCTGATTGTGAAGTACCTGATCGGATTGATCAACTCCAAAGCGGTAGTTGATGATATTGACCACTTGAGCAACAGAAGAGTAAGAACAGTAGGTGAACAATTGTATTCTCAATTTGGAGTAGGTCTTGCCCGCATGGCAAGAACGATCAAAGAAAGAATGAACGTTCGCGATAATGAAGACTTTAAGCCTGTTGATTTGATCAACGCAAGAACGCTTTCGTCTGTGATCAACTCATTCTTTGGAACCAATCAGCTTTCTCAGTTTATGGATCAAACGAATCCACTGGCTGAGATTACACACAAGAGAAGAATGTCGGCACTCGGTCCAGGTGGTCTTTCAAGGGAACGCGCAGGATTTGAGGTTCGTGACGTACACTATACTCACTATGGCCGCTTGTGTACCATTGAAACTCCGGAAGGTCCAAACATTGGATTGATTTCATCTTTATGCGTTCATGCAAAGGTGAACCACATGGGATTCATTGAGACTCCGTATAGAAGGGTTGAAAAGGGACTTGTCTCAACTAATGTTGTTTTCCTAACCGCTGAAGAAGAAGATACACACAATATAGCTCAGGCAAATGCCATAATTGACGACAAAGGTAAGTTTATAAATAAGAGAGTTAAGGCAAGGTATGAAGGTGACTTCCCG
>DATCZR010000005.1:0-2195 GCA_036525835.1 Cyclobacteriaceae bacterium | reverse complement strand
ATACCTCTACCAATATTCACAAGCCGCGATTCCTGGCGGATTTGACCCTGCGGACCATAAAATTTGAGAATGATATTATTTTCACCAAATAAAAGTGGTATATCTCGAAAAATAAAACGACCACTCCCGTCACTTCTTCTAAAATCTAAAAGCGTATTTCCTCTATAGAGTTCTACCTCCCAACCTTCCAACAGATCGCCGGTAATTGTGTCTGTATCAAATTGAGTTGAGTTTTCTATAGGAAACGTTGAAAAATTTATTCCCAGGCCCGCTTCAGCCTGAGACACGAGATCAATCGGAGGAGCAAAAACATCCCCTAACTGGATAAACCAGTTTGAATTAAATCGCTCCCATTGAACACGCAGGTCCGTCAATGAATCAGATTTATCCCCCAATCCGACAATACTGACTGTACCAAATAGAGCTTCCATTCCGGATTTAAAACTATATCCATAATTCTCAACGCCATTTCTCACATAATTAGCTGAAAAATCTATCGAGGGCGGACCCAGAAGACCATACTCAAAGTTTACAATTTGCGCATCGCTGTTTATTGAGTTACTGCTTAAATATTTTTGTAGACGCTCCCGTTCCCATTTTTTTTCAATGGGTAATTCTCCATTTCCCTTTATAAATAGAGCCTGATACTTTTTTGAATATTCGAAAATTGCGGGGTACATATTTTCCAAAGCTGCCAATGTAGAAATTGCATTTACATCTTTCGGAGGAGTCGAGTTTAGCAAAATAGCCATCTCATTCAATTTGACATAAATTGATCCGTTTTTTTCCTTTGCTTCGATGACCTCTGTCAACATTCGCTTGTTCAAGTAAACCGCGAGATAAACGGATTCTTCAGAATCGAGACTGGAGAAGTTTTGCTTCTCCGGGACAGACTGCATAGTTGGAAACTTGGGATCTTTGCTTTGGCCAGAAGAATTATTTTGAGTTGTAGGAATATTCCTACTCGTGCTCTTTTCGAAAAAACCTTGTCCAGACTTCTCAGAAGAGACAACATTAAACTTGGGAAATTTTTCTGGATGCGAGGAATGTGTTTCATCTTTCACAGTTGTTTCGCTGTCTATAAGAGGATGGATAGACATCCACTTCACGACTTCTCCATAGCTAAAATTAAAGTGGCCATTCAGGAGAATCAACAGACTCAAATGAAGCACAACGGTACACACACGAACGAACAACAATTTATATAACTTATACCGATATTTTTTATTACGTAAAAGCAATTCTAGGCCTTAAGTTTCGGATTTATATAATTTATATATAATTAAGCAAAACTCAGGCCAAAAATCGGTTATTCGTTTTTTTTTAATTAGGCTGATAAAATCATGTCAACAATACCTTGAACGCGTTGTTTATTAATGCATTTCGAATGTAAATTCACTCGAACAGAATTGTTTTTTTGAAAGAATCTAAATTGATATTTCACTATTGAAAAACAAGTGTACCAATTTTGATACAGCCAATTCTAAATTCTTAAAATGTCCAGAGTGCAGGACAATTGAGAAATAAGCTAATCCAAATTTTTACGAAGAATTGATCAATGAATCGCCTCTAAGTAGAGGAAATTCAGTAGAAATAATTTGTTTGCTATAGGAAAATTAAAATGAGTGGAAAAGTGGAACCGGATGGAATTCTGTACAAATTTTGGGATCACAAAATAAGAAAAAATTGAAATTTTTTAATGCTGAGGACTCAGAGAAAGGGTCCAATCAAGGGCTGTGCGTAATGATAACGGGAACGGATATCCCATAAACAATATCTAGGTTAATTTTTATTTTATCGGTTGGTTCATCTACTTTTTTACCTGCCGGTGGAATGGCTTGAATCAATATACGCGCTGTATATACTCCAGGAGCCAAATCGATAGGCTTGCGAGCTATCACCCGGATGGCTTGGTGTTCTCCCGGCCCCAATCTGAATCTTCGTGGGCTGAACCGCACCCAGTCTTTAGCATTTTTTCCTTTATCATTTTCCAATAAAGGTGCAAATTTAATCCTATAATCAGCATTCACAGGTCCCTTATTAACAACATTGAATATCCCCGATCGTATACGCCCCTCAAACTCAAGCCGATGAGGAGCGACCAGAAGTCCTTCACCAATAGCCTTTGTCTCGCCTCTGGCTGAGGATAAAAACGATGTTGCTAGAAATCCCGGCTGAACCAAAAACAAAAAAAG
>DATCZR010000004.1:0-5276 GCA_036525835.1 Cyclobacteriaceae bacterium | reverse complement strand
CCTGGCTGCACTGAAATCAGTACGCTTTGGTCTTGAGGCATCCCTTCTATACCGGTCAATAATTTTGTTACGAGCGACTGAGTATAGCCAGGAAGTAACCCGATCAAGCGATTCAATCGTTTCATAGCCAATTACAAACTGGTAAAACACATCCTGAAGAATATCCTCCGCCTCCTCCAACGTAGACACCCTTCCTCGGATAAACCCAAGCAGTTTGTCTTTCTCCTTCAGGAATGTGTTCTGTTTCTGCTGCTGCATTTTCAATTCCATCGCCCCGAGCTACAAGTTGCATTCACTACAACTGCATAGTCGCCAACAGGGTTCTTTTTATTGTAATTCAGTTTCAAAGTTTATTGTGCTTGCGCTTGAATTGCCATCTTTACGGCTCATGAGAGCAGAATACAAGCAATTTCAATATAATAAAACAACCCTAGCCTATCTTAAATCAGGAAATGGCGCAGAACCGTTACTCCTATTCCATGGCTTTGGGCAAAACCATTCAGCCTTTTCTACGCTTTTTGAACCTTTGTCAAAACAATATACCCTTTACTCTTTTGACCTCTTCTTCCATGGTAACAGCCATTGGCCGTTGGATGAGATGCCTCTTTCAAAAGATTATTGGCATGAACTACTCAATCAATTTCTTCGGGAAAATAAAATTGATAAGTTTAGCCTGCTGGGCTTTAGCCTCGGTGCAAAATTCGCACTGACTAGCTTTGAATCTTTCCCATCAAGAGTGAATAACGTATTCCTGCTTGCCCCCGATGGCATCAAAACAAGTACCTGGTACAGCCTGGCCACTTATCCTATTGCCCTAAGAGCACTATTTAAAAGTACGATTACCAAACCTGGAATATTTTCAGCAATCGTCAAAATAGCCAGGGGGCTTAATCTTATTGATCAGAAGGTGCTCAAGTTCAGTGAATCTCAAATGCAAACTGAAGAAAACAGAAGAAGAGTTTATTACTCATGGGTGGTATTTCGACATCTCCATTTTGACCTAAAAAAAATGGTTTCTCAATTCAACGCAAGCCCAGCATCTGTGCTTGTCCTAATTGGACAATTTGATAAGATTATCACAGCCAGAAATGTGCAAGGTTTTACTTCAAAGGTACCTCGCGCAAGGTTGCAGGTACTTGTTACGGGCCACAACGGATTGATTAAAGAATCCGTTGAAGTATTGAGGAAATATGAACGTGAAAAAGATCAAAATTCTCACTAATCATATTACTTTTACGGCTTCAACATAACCCGCCAGATGATTCTATTTTTCCGAACGCCATCCGCCCAAGTCATTGCGGTTGAGGCTGCGCGTTCCCTTTCAGAAAGTGATATTCAAAAATTGGTGTGGCTCTTTAGTGGAGCCACTTTTAGTTCCAAGGAAGCCGTTGAGGGCTATTTCATAGGGCCACGCAAGGAAATGGTTAGCCCCTGGAGCACCAATGCTGTAGAGATCACTCAAACGATGGGGATAGAAGGGATTATAAGAATTGAGGAATTTTTTGAAGTAAAAAATAAAGATGCAGCCCATGATCCTATGCTGCAGCGCATTTACGAGGGATTAGATCAGGAAATTTTTTCAATCTATTATCAAACGGAACCCATCTTATTCATAGATGATCTGATCAAGTACAATGAACAGGAAGGTCTGGCCTTGAGCGAAGAGGAAATAGATTATCTAGATGAAGTAAGCACAGTATTGGGTCGCCAATTAACGGACTCAGAAGTATTTGGTTTTTCTCAAGTCAATTCAGAACACTGTCGTCACAAGATTTTTAATGGCACCTTTATTATTGACGGAAAAGAAATGCCGGAAACACTTTTTCAACTCATAAAAAAAACGGCCAAACAAAATCCAAATTTCATTGTCAGTGCGTATAGTGACAATGTAGCTTTCATCAAAGGTCCACGCATTGAACAATTTGCACCTGTTCGTCAGGATATACCTGACTATTTTGCCATCGAAGATTTTGATTCCGTCATTTCTCTAAAAGCAGAAACCCACAATTTTCCTACAACGGTTGAGCCTTTCAATGGAGCAGCCACCGGATCGGGCGGTGAGATAAGAGATAGACTGGCTGGAGGTAAAGGTTCTCTTCCTTTGGCAGGCACCGCAGTTTATATCACCTCCTATCCTCGCCTCGATGGAGGACGATCATGGGAGGAAAAATTTGAAGCCAGACCGTGGCTTTATCAATCGCCTGCAGAAATTTTAATTAAAGCCTCTGACGGTGCCAGTGACTTTGGAAACAAATTCGGACAGCCGTTGATTGGGGGCAGCTTGCTTACGTTCGAGCATTTGGAAAATGATAAGCAAGGAAAACAATACGGCTTCGACAAGGTGATTATGTTAGCTGGTGGAGTTGGATTTGGGAAAGAAAAAGACAGCAAGAAAGAAAAACTGAAAGCCGGAGACCGGATCGTGATGATGGGTGGAGACAACTACCGCATTGGAATGGGCGGTGGAGCGGTTTCTTCTGTGGCAACGGGAGAATTTGGAAACGTGATAGAACTCAACGCCATTCAACGGTCCAACCCGGAGATGCAAAAAAGAGCAATGAATGCCATTCGCGCCATGGTGGAATTGGCACATAACCCCATCATATCTATTCACGATCATGGAGCAGGTGGACATCTCAATTGTTTTTCTGAATTACTGGAAGACACAGGTGGTACCATTGAAATTGATGAACTTCCAGTCGGAGATCCAACATTGTCAGATAAAGAAATTATCAGTAATGAATCGCAGGAAAGAATGGGCATTGCGATTGGCGAAAAAGATTTGGCTTTACTGAAGACCGTTTCTGCAAGAGAGCGCGCACCTATGTATGTGGTGGGAACAGCCACCGGAGATCAGGAACTAAAATTTGTTGACAAAAAGAAAAACACTACGCCATTTGATTTGCATGTGAATCATCTTTTTGGGTCATCCCCCAAAACGATTTTAATTGACGAAAAACAATCCAACGCATTCGGAGCCATTACTTACGATTTATCTCAGTTTGAACATTACTTAAGCCAGGTGCTCCAATTAGAGAGCGTGGCTTGCAAGGATTGGCTTACCAACAAGGTAGACAGATGTGTAACCGGTAAAGTAGCCACACAACAAACTTGTGGTGAGATACAACTGCCACTTAATAATGTTTCTGTTATGGCGCTGGACTTTCCCAGTAACAAAGGCGTAGCCACAGGAATTGGTCATGCACCCGCTGCCTCTCTAATAAATCCAGCCGCTGGAAGTAGACTTGCCATTGCTGAAGCACTCACGAATATTGTTTGGGCACCATTGACTCATGGACTTAAAGGTGTTTCGTTAAGCGCGAACTGGATGTGGCCGGCCAAGAACAAAGGTGAAGATGTTCGTCTATATGAGGCGGTGACTTCAGTGAGCGAATTCGCGTTGGCATTGGGCATCAACGTGCCCACTGGCAAGGACTCCCTTTCAATGACTCAAAAATATCCAGACGGCAAGGTTGTTTATTCTCCCGGCACCGTTATCATTTCTGCAGTGGCAGAGGTTGAGGACATTAGAAAAACAATTTCTCCTGCCATTCAGAATATTTCGGGTTCAAAAATCCTTTATATCGATTTTTCCAAATCGGATCAGGCATTAGGTGGTAGCAGTTTTGCCCAAATCGTAAATCGATTAGGCAATGATGTTCCCGGTATTGCCGATTCAAACTACTTTGCTACGTGCTTTGAAGCCCTTCAGCAACTCATAAAGAAGGATATGATTTTGGCTGGCCACGACATCTCTGCCGGAGGCATTGTTACCGCATTGTTAGAAATGTGCTTTCCAACCGCTCAAATAGGTATATCGATAAATGTATCTCCGCCAGGAAAGGATTTAGCAAAGTCATTATTCAGCGAAAATCCAGGAGTATTAATTCAGGTGCAGAATAACGGAGAGGTCATAGACTTCTTAAATAAACAACATGTTAATTTTGTCGTCCTGGGTGAGGTAATTGGGCAGAGACAATTGTCAATTGAAATTGATGGACAAAGTATCATTCTTGATATTGATAGTCAAAGAGAATCCTGGTTCAAAACTTCATTTTTATTTGACCAGTTACAAAGATCACCTAAGCATGCAGCGCTGCGAAGAAAAAATTACTCAAATCAAGGTTTGTCTTATCAGTTTCAAAAAAGATTTGATGGTAAGTTCTCCACTTATGGTATCGACCCTAGAAGAAGAAAGGCATCAGGAGTCAAAGCGGCCATCATCAGAGAGAAGGGAGTAAATGGTGATCGGGAGATGGCCTACTCTTTATACCTTGCCGGGTTTGACGTCAAAGATGTACACATGACGGATTTGGTTTCTGGCAGAGAAGATTTATCAGACGTCAACATGATTGCCTTTGTGGGCGGTTTTTCAAACTCCGATGTTTTCGGATCGGCTAAAGGCTGGGCTGGAGCCTTTCTATACAATCCAAAAGCAAAAGCCTCGCTGGATAATTTCTACGCAAGAAAAGATACCCTAAGCTTGGGTGTATGTAATGGCTGTCAATTGATGATGGAGTTGGGTCTTGTCTATCCTGAATTGAAGGATCATCCAAAAATGCATCACAATGGATCAGGTAAATTTGAATCTACTTTCGTTAATATTTCAATACCTGAAAATGATTCGGTCATGCTGAAATCATTCGCAGGTTCCAGGTTGGGAATTTGGGTCGCGCATGGTGAAGGTAGATTTAAGTTACCAAGTAACCCATCTAAATATAAAATTGCAGCTATTTACACCTACTCTGAGTATCCAGGTAATCCCAACGATTCAGATTTTTCAGCTGCTGCCCTTTCTTCCACAGATGGAAGGCATTTGGCCATCATGCCACATTTGGAACGATCTCTATTTCCCTGGAACTGGCCTTATTATAAATCCGACAGAAGCGCGGATCAGATTTCTCCATGGATTGAGGCATTTACCAATGCATTGGATTGGGTAATTACGCATAAGTAGTCCAACAACATATCGATTTGTCGTATTGCCATCTTGCGGGGTTGATCGATTTGTGCTAACTTTTCATTAGAAATTAAAATTGTTGCGCCCATGAAGCAAATTTACTTTTACATTATTCTAGCAGCAGTTTTATCCTCCTGCTTGGGGTATAAGGAACTTCCCGTTGAATATGATTACAGTTACGCAGGTACTTTCAAAAAGTATAGGACCTTTGATATTATGAGGCCGGTAGGAATGGTTGACACCACCATGACCAATACATTAATTGAAAATTCCATTTTGTCGAGAATGAAGTTTTTGGGCTACCGACAGACAGACC
>DATCZR010000003.1:0-4884 GCA_036525835.1 Cyclobacteriaceae bacterium | reverse complement strand
CCGCAGCACTTTGGGGTTCACGTGCTGCCAACGGGGTGGTGGTAATCACTACCAAAAAAGGTAAGGCGGGTGAAAAAGTAAATATTTCTTTCAGCTCCACTTATTCAGTAGATCAAATCAATAGAAGGCACCCGCTTCAGGACAAATTCGGCCAGGGTAGCGGTGGAAATTATAGCCCAACGAGTGCTAACTCCTGGGGTGACCGAATTGCCGATCGTACTGGTGAGCCCGATGTATTAAATACTACTGGAAGATATTTTCTGGCAGATGATGGGACTATCTATTATCCGATTACCACAAGAAATTCAAAAGAAACATTTTTAAATGAAAACTTCGATGCTGTATTTCAGGATGGAAGTTACTGGGAAAACTCACTTGCAGTAAGTGGAGGAGGAGCTGCGTCCAACTTCTATTTCAGCTTCGGTGATTTGGATCAAAAGGGAATTGTAAAAAACTCCGATTACAGAAGGACAACGCTTCGGTTGAATTCGAATACCCAATTTAATGACTGGATGTCTTTGTCAACCAAAGCGATGTATGCGCATACCAGTTCTAACCGTATCCAACAGAGTTCTAATGTGAACGGTCTCTATTTAGGCTTGCTGCGTAATGCGCCAGACTTTGATATTAGAGACTACAAAGGAACTTATTTTGATAATAACGGAACCGCTTTCCCAGGACGTCAAAGAACTTACAGAAGGTATTTGGGTGACAATATCAATGCCACCTACAACAATCCTTTATGGACTACCAACGAGCTAAAGAACCCAACAGTTGTAGATCGCTTTACCGTTTCTTCTGAAATGACAATCTCTCCGACCAATTGGGTTGATGTGATTTTAAGAGGTGGCGTGGATAGTTACACAGATCGAAGAGAACGTTATTTTCCAATGGGCTCAGCAGGAAACGTACCCGCATTAGGTCAGTTTGATGCTGAAAATTTTAAGGAAACTGAAATCAATTTTGATGGAATTGTGAGAGCCACTAGAGCCATCACCAGTGATATTAACTTGAATGCGACCATCGGATGGAACATCAATGACAGAAAATATGCGCGTGATCGCGTTGATGCCCAACAGTTCCTCATCAATACAGACTTGAGAAACTTTAATAATGCCAAGCTTTTCTTCCCTGACAATACCAATCGCCATAGAAGATCCAACCGGTTGTATTCTGTGTTCGCATTTGATTTCTACAATCAATTGTTTGTGAACGTGAATGGTACGCAAGAAGCAGCTTCCACCATTGCAGGAACTTTCTTCTATCCAGCAGCCGATGTCGCCTGGCAGTTTACACAGTTACCAGCTTTGGCTAATAATTCTATACTGTCTTTTGGTAAGCTGAGATTGGCCTATGGCCAGGTGGGTGTTGAGCCCCCTCCTTATCGCTCCCAAACAACATATGAAGGGTTTGCCTACAATGCTTATGATGATGGATTGGATCCACTATTATATGGCGGTGGATTTAGATTGAATGACGACAAGGGTAATCCAAATCTCAAGCCAGAGGTTAAGACTGAATTTGAAATTGGTACAGATTTGCGTTTGCTCAATAACAAGTTGTCCCTTGGATTCACTTATTATTCCAATGAGATTAAAGACCTGTTGTTTGAAGTAGGCTTATCACCATCGTCAGGATTTAACAGTGCTTTTGCCAATGCTGGTACCATGACCAACCACGGTATTGAGTTAGATGCAAGTTATACGATTTACAAAAACCGTGACTGGCAGGTAAACTTGTACGGTAACTTCAATAACAACAGAAATGAAGTAACCGACTTAAAAGGAACAGCTTCTATTGAGTTAACCACTCAATCCATTAGTTCAAGAGCTGTGCAAGGCCAGCCTTTAGGTGTACTGTGGTCTACAAGAGCGTTGAGAGATGCAAATGGAGCGCTGGTTTTGGACGCAAATGGTTTCCCGCAAATTGATCCGGATCAGGGTGTGACCGGTAATCCAAATCCAGATTGGAGAGGAGGACTGGGTCTGTCTACTTCTTACAAAGGCCTTTCATTCAATATTTTGTTTGAAACCTTCCAGGGAGCTGATTATGCAGACCGTACTCGCTTCGTTTTGTATCAATTCGGCACTCATGCAGATGTAGGCAACGAGGTTACACTCACACAGGATTTGGTTAACTCTCAGGGGACGGTATTCCCAGCTGGAACTACCGTGCGGGGTAATATTGAAGACTTTGGTGCTGGCCCAGTACTTAAAAATGAGTCATGGTATACCTCCTTGGGTGGAGGTTTAGGAGGATCAGCGATCAACGAGTTTGCCATCAGTGATGGATCATGGACCCGTTTGCGCGAGGTTAGCCTTGCTTACACTTTGAACAATGCATTCACTAAAAGGATGAAACTCAGTTCTGTTGTGCTAGGTATAACTGGACGTAACCTGAAACTGTGGACAGATGTACAAGGTATCGACCCTGAAATCAATCAATCAGGAGTAGACAACGGGTTTGGTATCGATTACTTCACCAACCCAAGTACCAAATCCTGGTTGTTTTCATTAAAAGTTAATTACTAAGAAATATGAAAAAGATAATATTAATACTTATACCACTTTTGATATTTACCCAATGTGAAAGTTTGGTGGAGGATATCAATGTGAATCCGAATGAACCGGTTGATGCGCCTGCAGAATTATTGCTGATAGGAGCAGAATTGGCCAATATCACAGTTCAGGTAAGTCACTTGCAACGAATCTCAGGTATGTGGACCGGACAATACAGTGGTAAGCTTTTGCTTTACAAAAGTTTGAATGAATACAACATCTCTACCGAGGAGACCAACAGTACCTGGAGCTATGTTTATCAGGGTATTGTGAAGCAATGTCGTCTCATGCAAACTGAATTGGCGAACCTACCTAATTATGTGGCTATTGCTAAAATTCTGGAAGCAAATGCCGTAGGTACTGCAGCTGAAATATGGGGTGACATACCGTACTCGCAAGCTGCTGATGCCAACGAGAAAATTGAAGACCCGGTTTTTGACAGCCAGGTGGCCGTGTTTGCCAGCTTACAAACTTTGCTGGATGAGGCCATCGCTGATCTTAATGGCCTGGCCACCAATCCTTCAATATCCAATGATATATTTCATGCGGGTAACAAAACCAAATGGATACAAACAGCCTATACGTTGAAGGCTCGCTACTTCATGGATGTGAAGGATTATGCTAAGGCTTATACCGCAGCTCAATCCGGTATTGCCAGCAATGCCAACTCCATGAAGTTCAAGCCAGCGGGTACTTCCTCAAATGGAAATACCAATTTGCTGAACGTGTTTGTGGGAGAACGTAATGATTACATGAGCACAACCGGTACTTACCTTGAAAGCTTGATTGCTCCGGGAGTTGGCAGAAACAATGCTAAAACCAACGAGCAGGCCAGATCGAAGTATTACAGAATCATAGGTAATGCACCAAGCACTGAAGTTGGTGTGGCAAATAAGACAGCACCGATGCCATTGGTTACTTATGAGGAGAATTTATTGATCTTGGCTGAGGCTGGAACGAGAACAGTAGATTTTGCCACTGGATTAGGACACCTCAATACACTGAGAGCTCATTTAAATTCGGGTGCAGCCTTCACAAAAGTAGCTCCTGCAGACATTACCCAGTATGCTGCTTACGTGGCCGCTGATTTCGACCCACTCGGTATGGAAAATGCAGATAGCATTGACCCCACTCGTGCTTTGCTCAGAGAGATCATTGAAGAGCGGTATGTTTCGTTGTATGGAACATTTATTCCTTTTAATGATGCCAGAAGAGTGAGAAAAAGCGATGGTGATTTAACTGTACCGTTCCCAATCAACAGCGGAACGTTTACTCAGTATCCAGAACGCTTTCCTTATGCACAGGACGAGTTGAACGCAAACAGCAATGCGCCTTCTCCTGAGCCTGGAATCTTTGCGGTGACTGAAGCCAATAAATAGAACCTTATTTTTTTTTATTATTATAAGGCTGTCCTGTGAAGGGCAGCCTTATTTTTTTTGCCTAATTATTCGTTGAGCGACCTATTGCAGTCCATATAGGTAATCCTGGCTTTAGGATCAATTTTAGAAATAGTGTATTGATTGATGAATTCAATCAATGTGCCCTTTTTGGTAAAGTCCCCTTTGAACCATTTGAAAATGGAAGAAAGTTCAACATTTGAATTGGTGATTCTATTCCACTTCGGGTCATTGATGAATCGCCTGGCCTGATCCTCGAGCTGGCCATCTATCTTTCTTTTTTGTGAAATGGTAAAACCTCTTATTTGTGAATCGGCAATGCAATTATCCTGCCTTTAAACCTAATTCATTTGTCCACAGTATTACGGATTTTGACACCCTATAATGATGATGATCCTTGCCTCCAACAACAAAAGACTGAAAGCCATGAGGGAGAAGCTGATAGAATCCGTATAGCATGATCAGTCGTCTAACTACTCAAAGTTCCTTTCTAGTCGTCAGTCCACTTCGAGTGGCCTGATGATTTACCGAATCTCCAAATTGAAATACTACCGATAAACAGAAACGACACAGTCCATATAAAGTAAAACATCATTTTTGTTTTATACGGATTTGATGAAGCACACTTTCCTTTTGGTCTTGTTACTAAACACCACCCTGTTTGCCCTAGCACAGGTGGCCAATCGGGATGATTATACATTGAACATAAAAATCACTACCGAACCGATAGTGATAGATGGTTTGCTTAACGAAACCAGTTGGGCTGAAGCACAAACTGCTGACAACTTTTGGCTCAACGCCCCATCCGATAATGGAGTTGCAGGGAACACGACCACCGTCAAAGTCACATATGACGACAAGAATATCTACATCGCTGCTGAGATGAAGGGTCCAACCAACTTCATTATCCAGTCGCTGAAAAGAGATGG
>DATCZR010000002.1:0-5602 GCA_036525835.1 Cyclobacteriaceae bacterium | reverse complement strand
AATTCTATTGCCTTCACGAAAGGAACGACTGAATCGATAAACCTTGTAGCACAGAAGTTTTTGAAAAAGAAATTAGATCAAGGGGATAACGTAGTCGTTTCGGCCATGGAGCACCATGCAAACCTGATACCCTGGCAACAGGTTTGTGCCGAGTCACAAGCCACCTTGAAAATCATCCCGATCGATGAGCAGGGTGATATTATAATGGATGAATTTGTGCATCTACTTGACCGGCATACCCGAATGGTGGCCATTACCCATATTTCCAATGCCATTGGAACAGTCAACCCGGTTGAAGAAATCATCGCCACGGCTCACAAGAAAAATATTCCTGTATTAGTTGATGGCGCCCAGAGTGTGGGTCACTGTCCTGTAGATGTTTCAAAATGGGATGCCGATTTCCTGGTGTTTTCTGCTCATAAAATGTTTGGGCCGTTTGGTACAGGCGTCCTATACTGCAATGAAGAATTTGCACAGCAAATCGATCCCTTAAATTATGGAGGAGGGGGCATCAAAAATGTGGAGTACTCAGGCACAGAGTTTTCAGAATACCCGCACAAACTGGAAGCCGGTACAGCAAATGTTGCCGGAGTAATCGGCCTGGGCTCAGCAATAGATTTTATTGAACAATTGGATTTAAACGAAACAAAAAATTATACAAAAAATCTGGTTCTTTTTTTCAAAGAAAAATTAAGCCAGCTTGAATACGTAAAATTGATTGGGCAGCCCAGCCATTTCGGAGGGATTGTTTCCTTCGTAGTTGAAAATATTCATCCTCACGATGTGGCTAGTTTCTTGGCGAATAAGAACATTGCGGTGCGGGCTGGACATCATTGTGCTCAGCCGTTGCTGGAATCAATGGGTATTCCCGCTACGGTGAGAGCTTCCTTTTCAATATATAATACCCGGGACGAAGTAGATTGCACTTTTGAAGCTTTGGTTGAACTAAAGAAATTCTGGTCGTGAGCAATGATTTGAAAAAGTTGTACTCTGAAGTTATCAAGTCCCATAATGATGCTCCGTATCACTTTGAAAAAAGGCCCCAAGATGCAAGTGTACTCAAAGCTTACAACCCCATGTGTGGAGATCGGTTTGAACTCTATATAAACACTGATCAGGATAATATTCATCAGCTCTATTTCCACGGCTATGGTTGTGCGGTATCAAAAGCATCCACTTCTGTTTTAGTAAAGACCCTGGAGGGAAAAACACTATCAGCGGCTCATTCCATCTGCGATGATTTTCTACGATTTCTCGACAAGAAAGAACTTTCTGAAAATCAGAGCTTGAACGACCTCTTTCAGGCCTTCTCTGGAGTTCATGAATTTCCCGATCGGTACGATTGCGCAGCGCTTTCGTGGAAATTGATGAAGGACTACTTGCTTTCCAAAAAGGCAGGGCACAAAAATTAATTTTCCGGCAATTTTCATTGCGAAAAACAGGTCATGGGCATTCCGGTGAGCGGGTTATTCAGAAACAGTCTTAATAATTCACAATCCTTTTTTTGGAAAAATACCGAAAACATCTGGCAAAGTTTTTTTGAAAAGAGCATTAGCAGCAATTGCGTGAGGCAGATGGCGATTACAGGTGAGCGTTCTTGGCTCTTATTATTGCGCCAATAATACTCAATGCGATTTCTCGTGCCCCTTTGGCGTGAATATCAATTCCAATGGGCGCATTAATACGATCTATTTCTTCTTCCGAAAATCCGTGTTGGGTGAGCCTTGCTTTTCGCTTCTCATGATTCTTTTTACTTCCGAGTGCTCCGATATACGCTACCGGGGACTTCAATAGGACGTTCAGTGCATCATCGTCAATCTTTGGATCATGAGACAAAATTACCGCATAGGTATACGGGTCAAGCGAAAATGTTGAAAGAATTTCTGAAGGATACTTTTCATGAATCTGATCCGGTTGAACCGGAAAAGCCGTGTTGTTGGCGAAAGTGCCCCTGGGATCAATTACGATGGTTTCAAAGTCAAAAGATTTTCCAAATTGAATTAAATCAGCTGTTATGTGCACCGCTCCGATGATAATCATTTTGCTGCGCGGCGGGAAAACCTGAATAAAATATTCCTCATCCCCGGAACTAAACACTTGATGTGCCCGCGTTGAATAGGCTTTAGTAGCAACTTGTAACACAGCTGTCGGTAGACCCTCGCCTAAAACATTACTGGCTTCATCAACCAGGTTGTTGTTGACCACCCCATCCACAAGTTTGGTAACCAAAATGCAGCCAGCATTTGATCGCAGTTTAGTTTGCAGCTCCAGAAGCACGGGGTCGGCATTCCAGGGTTGAAGGAAAACCTGAATTTTTCCACCACAACTCAATCCCACCGCCCAGGCATCGTCATCGGTAACGCCATAGGCGAGTTTTTTGCCATTGTTCGAATCAAAAATAAGTTTTGATTCCTTCAACACAGCTCCCTCCACGCAACCTCCGCTTACCGATCCAGCCATTTCCAGATCGGATGAAATGAACATCACGGAGCCAACCGGACGGGGCGAGGAACCCCAGGTTTGAATCACACGTGCAAGTGCGATTTTTTTATTGCCTGATTGCCAACGCTCAATTTGATTTATATAATCCTTCATGCTAATTACAATATAGAATACGCAACGATTGAACTGTCATGCCTCTCAGCCATGGCATATGGATTAAGCCCCAAAGAATTCATATTGCCAATGCTATTAAAAAAAACTACTTTTGATTGGGTCGATAAAGTTCCGTGAAATTAAAGCCGAATGCAAACTCTTACAGGCTGTCATTACAGGAAGAAGCACGTCAACGTGAATGCCGGAAGTTCATTTTCCTGGCTATCCGGAATACTTATCGCTTTAATTCCCAAATGCCCCTTTTGCATTTTGGCCTACAGTAGCGCCATCACTGTTTGCAGCAGCAAGAGTCTGGCGGCGTATACACCTGACTGGACTTCCTCGGTATCAATCGCTTTTGCATTTCTCACCCTGATCATCACACTATACAACTACAAAGGATACCGAACACAACTTGCTTGTCTACTTATCCTGATTGGCAGTTCGCTAATCGTATATAGTGAGATTATTACTGGTGTACTGACGACTTACTATTGGGGTTGTGCCATTCTCATCCTGGGCGTCTGGACCAATGGAAGTTTGCCATTTTTTATCAGCTCTGTCAAACTCAATGCGTTCTGGCATTCTTTCAGCAAGTTACAATGGCTAAAGTAAAACTGACTTCTGCGCTTAGACGCTTCTTCCCCGCTTTGTCGGAATTGAATGTTGACGCATCCAATGTTCAAGATGTTATTATTCTACTGGAAAATGAGTATCCAGGAATTTCAAGTTACCTGTTGGATGACTGTGGGCATCTTCGTCAGCACGTGAACATATTTGTTAAAGGGGAATTGATTAATGACCGGGAAAACCTTTCAGATCATTTAGGTGAAGGAGATGAAGTGCTCATTTTTCAGGCACTCTCAGGAGGTTGATTACATCAATGAATCCATCTATACTCGTAGGAACATCCAAAGGCCTGGTCATATTCAGTGAGATCAGTAGAAATTTTCAAATCACAGAAGTTCATTTTGAGGGACTACCCATTTCCATGGTTTATATTGATGAGCGTACGGATACGTGGTGGGTAAGTCTTGCACACAGACATTGGGGCGAAAAGCTGCACTATAGCACCGACAAGGGAAAGCGCTGGAATGCGGCAGGATTACCTTCCTACGCGGGAATCGATTACAAACCAGGATCACCTGCAAGTCTGAAAAAAATATGGATCATGCAACATGCCGGAAAGGACAAACCAAATTGTTTATGGCTGGGCACCGAACCTGGAGGTTTGTTTTATTCGGAAGACAATGGAATCCATTTTAGTTTAAATGAAGGGCTTTGGAATCACCCCAGCCGGCTTGATGATAAGCAGTGGTTTGGGACAGGGAAGGATTTTCCGTTTATCCATTCAATAATCGTGGATCCACGAGACAGTCGGCACCTGTATGTAGGGGTAAGTTGCGCAGGTGTATTTGAAAGTAGTGACGGCGGGCAGAGCTGGCATCCAAAGAACAGGGGATTAATTGCCTCCTACCTTCCCAATGCCAGCGCAGAAATTGGCCATGACCCACATCGAATCCTACTGTGTGAGTCTGATCCTGAAGTGATATGGCAGCAAAATCACTGCGGTATTTTCCGTTCTGCAAACGGCGGGGAAGATTGGAAATTGGTCAGCCGTGAAGATCAACCCCCGTCCTATGGCTTTGCACTTGCCATCGATCACACAGATTCAAATCAGGCCTGGGTGATTCCCGCAGCAAGCGATGAGTCACGAATTCCTCCAAATCTTGCCTTGTCTGTATACCATACCATCAATGGGGGGGTCAATTGGAATCCGACTAATCAAGGATTACCGCGCCAATTTGCATTTGACCTTGTGCTCCGTCACGCCTTCATAAAAGCGGATGAAATACTGGCGTTTGGAACTAATAATGGAAACGTATATGCGTCAACAAATAATGGTCAAATTTGGCGGGAGTTGGCCAGCAACCTCGCTCCGGTCTGCAATATTGCTGTTTCCCTCCACTGATAAAATAATTGCCGTAAAATAAGGGGGTTCATTGGGTAGCTCTTGACTATTTTCCTAAATTATAAATCCATTCAAAAATCATTAGGACCAAAATTATCTATTATGATACCTGCATCGTTTGATTATTCGTCCCCCACAACCTTAAATGAGGCACTGGCCTTACTGAAGAAACACGGTGATGACGCAAAAATTCTGGCAGGAGGCCATAGCCTTCTTCCTATGATGAAGTTGAGGTTTGCTTCCCCTGCGCACCTGGTTGACATCAACAACATTCCCAACCTTTCTTACATAAAAGAAGAAGGTGGATTCCTAAAAATTGGAGCACTCACCCGTGAGGTAATGCTTGAAGATTCAGAGTTAATCCGAACGAACTATCCAATCTTTATCGACGCAACCAAACTGATTGCTGATCCACAAGTCAGAAACATGGGAACCGTGGGTGGCAATATTGCACACGGTGACGCAGCGAACGACCATCCGGCTGTCATGCTTGCCTTGCGGGCAGAGGTAGTGATCACCGGAGAGGATGGATCGCGCACCGTACCCATCGATGAATTCTTTTTTGGTTTTTACTCGACAGCGGTGCAGCAGGGAGAGATTCTCACTGAAATAAAAATCCCAACTCCTCCTAAAGGGAGTGGTAGTGCTTACCATAAATTAGAAAGAAAAGTGGGTGATTATGCGACAGCAGGCGTGGCCGTTCAGCTGACTATGGAGAAAGGAACCTGCACCCAGATCGGTATTGGACTGACTAATGTCAACGCTACCCCGTTGCGGGCCAGCCGATCAGAGGATGCACTCAAAGGAAAAAAAATAACTGAAGAGCTTATTGAGAGTGCCGCGCAGTATGCAGCTCAGGACTGCAGTCCTTCTGAAGACTTGCGAGGCAGTGAGGAATTTAAGAGAGCAATGGTGAAAGCGTTGGTGAAACGAGTTATTCATCGTGCACTTGAAAGAGTCAAATAAAAAACTTTTAACCTAACACTGACATGGAAAAAGAAATTAAAGTAACCATAAACGGAGTTGAAAGCACAC
>DATCZR010000001.1:0-5593 GCA_036525835.1 Cyclobacteriaceae bacterium | reverse complement strand
AATGCCAATATTGCCAGAGACTAGAATGGGATAAGGCAATTTGAAATTATCTCCTTCCCTCACTACATAAAACTCGTATCGGCCATACTGGTCGTTAATGCGAGAGTTTATATCCATCGTTCTCAAAGCAATTTTCTGTACCAGTGGAGGCACTTTGTCAACCACTTCGCTAAAATTGAATGAAAGTGGATTTAGGGCTTCATTGTTCTTGTCTCTGATATCAAAATGTAAATGCGGGCCACTTGACCCACCTGAGTTTCCGGAATACGCAATGGTATCGCCTCTGTTAAAATTGAATGTTCCTTCTTTGAAATATAAATTGATGTCAAATGTTTTCTTGCGATACTGCTCACCTCTCACATAGGCTGCAATTTTCTTTTCGAATCGATCCAAATGACCGTATACGGTGGTGTGCCCATTGGCGTGTGTCACATAGAGTGCGTTGCCATATCCTCCCGCACTAATGCTCACCCGCGAAAGGTATCCGCTTTGGGATGCAAGAACGGGAACACCAATTCTGCCATTGGTGCGCACATCAATTCCGGAATGAAAGTGATTGCTTCTTAATTCACCCATGGTTCCCGCCAGTAAATTGGGTGTACCCGGCTCTACAGGAAACAAATAATTTTCATTACCTGCTGATTTGGGTTCCAGCTCATGCTCAGGTCTACTAAACTGACCTGGCGCAGCAATAGAAACCAACCAAAATGCAACAACGATAAACTCACTTAACTTCAAACTCCAACAACTTTTCATTTTCTATGTATGCGGATAATTGATTGCCTATAACCACGGGACCTACGCCTTTTGGGGTACCGGTAAAAATCAAATCTCCGGGTTTAAGTGTAAAAAATTTAGACAAATAAGAGATGATATAATCAAAATTGAAAAGCATCAGGCCAGTATTACCTTCCTGCTTTGTCTTTTTGTCAACCTCCAACTTAAAAGTAATGTTATTCAGGTCTTTGAATTCTTCTTTAGGAATAAATTTCTCAGAGATCGGAGCTGAGCCGTTAAATCCTTTGGCAATATCCCATGGCAAACCTTTTTCTTTCGCCTTCTGCTGCAAGTCGCGAGCGGTAAAGTCAATTCCTATTCCTATGCTGTCAAAATATTTGTTCGCAAACTTGGGGTCAATCGATTTACCTTCCTTTGATATTTTTAGCACCAATTCAACCTCGTGATGTATGTCTTTGGAAAACTCCGGATAATAGAAAGAAGCATTATTGCGAAGCACAGCAGTGTCCGGTTTGGTAAAAATCACCGGTTCATCAGAACGCTCATTGTTGAGCTCCGAAATGTGTTCGGCATAATTGCGCCCGATTGCGAAAATCCTCATTATCAATAGGTATGACTCACAAATCTATTAACAATAAATAGGCTAAGTCAGTTTTTATTATCCTTTTTTGATCTTTTTTTGATTTGTGGCAGTAACTTTGCAGCTATTCTTATTTTTATATGAGCAAGGCCATTACCCTTATCGCATGTGTAATACTTGTTTTTTCCTGTGCTACCGTTCCGGTTACGGGAAGAAGACAAATGAGCTTGATTTCTAATTCAGAGATTATTCAAATGTCCTCTGATCAATATCAGCAGGTGTTGCGAGAAAGCAAACTATCCAATAACCAGGAGCAAGTCGCTTTGGTTAAACGCGTTGGAAATAATATTAAAAGTGCAGTGGAGCGTTACATGGCAGAAAAAGGTGCTTCATCTGAGTTGGCAGGCTTTAATTGGGAATTCAACTTGATTCAGGATGATCAAACTGTAAATGCCTGGTGCATGCCTGGTGGAAAGGTGGCTTTCTACACCGCCATCATACCTATATGTAAAGATGAGGCAGGAGTTGCTGTAGTGATGGGCCATGAAGTGGCGCATGCTATTGCCAACCACGGAAGGGAAAGAATGAGCCAGGGAATATTGGCAGAGTTTGGGTTGGGAACGTTAAGCGCTGCTATGGGACAAAATCCAACAGCCACTAAAAATATTTTTATGCAGGCTGTAGGTGTGGGTACCAATGTGGGGATGCTCAAGTTTTCACGCAATCATGAATCTGAAGCCGATCATATCGGATTGATATTTATGTCAATGGCTGGATATGACCCTAGTGAAGCACCTAAGTTTTGGGAACGCATGTCATCTATGAGTGGAGGCGGTCAGCCTCCGGAATTTTTATCTACTCATCCATCCCACGAAACACGAATCAAAGATTTGGAAGGATGGATACCGGAAGCCATGCAATATTTTAAGAAGTAAGGGAGGTAAGTTTTAAAAAGGCCTGGTCCAAGATTTGCGGTTGCCAGTCTTTATTTATTAAAGCCGCTCAACTTGATCTCCGTGATTTTCCTCTTGGTATCCAGTGGAAAATCGCCCTTCATTACCCAGTCGTAGTAGGCGGGCTCATCCTTCAGAACCTGCAATACCGCTTTGTTTTTGTGCTTGCCAAAATTGATCACCGCTTCCCCTTTTTCGTTTCTTACCATGCGACCAGCCAAGTCAATCATACCAGGTGTAGTCAGTTGATGCAATACCTCCATGTCATTTTTGATCTTGCCAATCTCGTTTCCCGCACCATCAGTCAACGGCTGACCTTCATACCTGGTGATTTGGGCAATCAGTACCTCCATAGTGGCTTCTGTATCAGCTTCAGCAGAGTGTGAATTGATTAAATCTTTACCACAATAAAATTGATAGGCTGCAGATAGGTTCCGTTTTTCCATCATGTGAAAGATTTTTTGGGCATCAATGATTTTCTTCCGATCATAGTCAAACTCAACACCAGCCCGCAAAAATTCTTCCACTAACATGGGTACATCAAATTTGATGATGTTAAAGCCCGATAGGTCAGCGCCCTCAAAAAATTTGGCATACTCCTTGGCCACTTCTTTGAAGGTGGGTTTGCCCTTTACATCTTCATCATAGATTCCATGAAAAACAGAAGACTCAGCCGGGATTGGAATGGTCGGGTTAATTCTGTTTGTTTTCTTTTGGAATTCTCCATTGGGCAGCACTTTTATAACTGCTATTTCAATAATCCGATCTTGTGTAATGTTTGTGCCGGTAGTCTCCAGGTCAAAGAAACAGATAGGCACTTTTAGGTTGAGCTTCATTTAGAAAGCAGGTCGTTTAGGATGAAAGTTTTTGTGCAAGTTGATTTAAGTCAAGGTTATTAAAATTACCAGAACTCATCATGATCAGATTCTGATTTTGCCAAGACAATGAGGTTAGGTAGTCATCCAATCTTTCAGCTTCAGTGAATACCATCAGTTTTTGATTATTAAAGGCATTCTTGATATCCGCTTCAGCAAGCGCTTCAAGTCCTTTCGTCTTCACTTTTTCAGGACTATAAAATACAATGGCAGTATCGCAATTGCTCATCGCATTTTTATATTCGGGCAGGAAACTTTTGTTCAAACTGCTATAGGTATGGAGTTCAAGACATCCAACCAGTTTACGTCTGGGGTATAAAGTCTTCAATGCCTCCAGCGATGCCTTGACTTTTGATGGCGCATGGGCAAAATCTTTATACATGGAAGTGGATTCTGTTTCAGCAATTTTTTGAAGCCTTCCATCAGGCCCTTTAAAACTGGGCAGTGCTTCATAAAACTGATCACCCGATATGCCTATTTTCTTCAGCACTTCCTTTGCTGCTGAAATATTTTGCAAATTGTGTTTACCGAATAATTGAATAGGTGTTCGATCCTTTCCTTCATTGATGAGGTAGACCACGCCATTTTCTAATTTGTGTCCATGAGTCTTGTAGGGAATGGCTTGCACATCCGGCCTTTCAATTTTACCAATGGTCTCTGTAATTTGATCTTCTACATTATAAATCAGCGATCCACACTTGGGTGAAGTGTCTGCCAGTAATTCAAATTGATGGACGTATTCGTCCTTAGTTGGGAATACATTGGCATGATCCCAGGCTATTCCACTGATTACAGCGATATGGTGTTTATACTTTAGGAATTTGGCTGTAGGATCAATGACCGAACTTAGGTATTCATCACCTTCAATCACAATGATGGGTGCATCAGACAGTTTCACAGAATTATCAATGCCATCTTGGCTGGCCCCCAACACAAAATCAAATTTGCGATGATGAAATGAAAGTACATGGATGATTAGCGCAGTGATAGTAGTTTTTCCATGACTACCACAAACAACAATACGCTGTTTATCAACGGATTGGTTATAGATGAAATCTGGAAATGAAAATAGGGGTATGCCAATGGATTGAGCCTTAGCCAATTCGGGGTTATCCTTTTTGGCGTGCATCCCCAGGATTACTCCGCTAATGGAAGCATCAATCTTCTCCGGAAACCAGCCCAGTTGCTCAGGCAAAAGTTTGTGCTTGGAAAGCATAGATCTGGATGGATCCTGTATATCATCGTCAGAGCCAGTTACCTGATGTCCTTGCTGGCTCAAGGCAATGGCCAGGTTATGCATTACGCTTCCTCCGATGGCAATAAAATGAAATTTTTGTGGGTGAAACATTCAGCCCTAAATTAAGAGTTAAAGGCTAAGTTAAAAAAAGAGATTGAAAAACAATGATTATCAATCAACTGCACGTCTTTTAATGTGAGGAACATTTAACTTTATCTGGTGACAACAAAAAATCATGGATGCCAAATTCAAACAATAATTTTTTGTCTGGCAATTTATTCACACCTTCTGATGTTATTGTTTGTGGAATGTGCAAAACTTGTTAATCATAATGGGACAATCGTATGCACCATTTTCTAGGTTTGTTCCCCTTAACAAGAATACACGTCCAGCAACCACGCAATGGAACAAAGATCAACGTCATTGAGGCCAAGTTCTGCTTACAGCGGATCAGGAGGCAAGTCAGGTAAGGCTCTGGTAAGAGATCTGTCAGAAAGTCTTGGCAAACTTCCGCCTCAGGCGCTTGATCTGGAGGAAGCCGTCTTGGGTGCATTGATGCTTGAGAAAAATGCGCTCACCGCGGTAGTGGAGTTTCTTCGGCCTGAACATTTTTATGCCGATGCCCATAATCTCGTCTACACCGCAATTATTGACTTATTTAAGGCCTCAGATCCGGTTGATATGCGCACCGTAGTGTCGCAATTAAGAAAGAATGGAAAGTTAGAGTTGGTAGGTGGTGCCTATGCCATAGCTGAGTTAACATCGAAAGTTAGTTCTGCAGCCAACATTGAATACCATGCCAGGATCATCATTGAGATGGCAATCAAGCGTAATCTGATTCAGATCGCATCACAGGTGCATCACGATGCCTACGAAGATACCAACGATGTGTTTGAATTGTTGGATAAGACCGAACAGTCAATTTATCAGATTGCAGATGCCAACCTGAGAAAGAACTACGACAGCATGAAATCTTTGATGTTTCAGGCCACCAGGGAAATTCAGGAAAAGAGAAATCATAAGGATGGACTAACTGGCGTGCCAAGTGGATTTTCCAGATTGGATCGGATTACTTCAGGATGGCAAAAATCTGACCTTATTATTATCGCTGCTCGCCCCGGTATGGGTAAGACCGCCTTTGTGGTATCCGCGTTGAGGAATGCCGCAGTTGATTTCAACTTCCCAGTGGCTATTTTCAGCTTGGAAATGG